>AKKQ01000014.1 GCA_000276965.1 Thiovulum sp. ES
CCGATTTCTGTGTAGTTGTAATTTGCGAGACATCCGATAAAAATCGCAACAGTTTTTTCTCCACCATTATCTATAAAATCAGGATATGAATTTAGGAAAGATTTTTTTGAAATGCTTGGAACACTTCGTTTAATTAGTGGGAGACGAAATGAATTTTTCTCTTCTTCAATTTTAATTCCACAGCTCTGAAAAGCATACCCAGTTTTAAAGAAAATATCCATAATTTTTCGATTTCTCAAAAGCCAGAAAAAGAGTTTTTTCCACCATGCAATTCCAAATTTTTTTCCAATATCTCTCCGAACATTTTCAATAAGTTGATCCGTTGGCAAATCTTTCGGACAGGCATCTACACAATTTGTGCAGAGAAAACAGCTCTCAAAAATATCTTTTGCATTTTTATCAAGCTCTAAATTTCCATTTTGATACTCGCCAAGAAGAGCGATAAATCCTCTTGGTGAAGTTGTCTCATCTGGATTTGCATTGTGAATTGTGCAAGTCGGAACACACTTTGCACACTTTAAACATTCATCACTACTAATATTATATTGAAACATCTATTCTCTATTTTTACTTAATTCTAGCAAAAACTCTAGCTCTTTTTAAGCGGTGCAAAAAGTTCTGTAATATCTTCTTGAGTAATTTTGAAACTCTCTGCTCCATCTTCCAAAACAGATTTTGACAGCAATTTTTTTCGCTCTTGCAACTCAAGAATCTTCTCTTCGACACTCCCCTCAATAATAAATCGATAGACAAAAACTTTTTTATCTTGCCCAATTCGATAAGCTCGGTCAATTGCTTGATTTTCAACAGCAGGATTCCACCACGGATCGTAGATAATAATTGTGTCAGCTTCTGTTAAATTTAGACCAACTCCACCAGCTTTTAAGCTAACAAGAAAAATATCTACTGCACCTCTTTTAAAAAGTTCAATTTGCTCATCTCGATGTCGTGTTTTTCCTGTTAAAAGTGCATAATCAATCCCCTCATCACCCAATCTATCTTGAATAAGTTCAAGCATTGATGTGAATTGTGAAAAGAGAATAACTTTTCTATTTTCAATAAAGAGTTCTTCAAGAAGATCAAAAAGAGAATCGAGTTTTGCACTCTCATCAATTTTATCTTTTTCATCAATTTTAAGAAGTCGCGGATCGCAACAGACTTGACGAAGTTTTAAAAGAGCATCGAGAATTTGAATCTGGCTTTTAGCAAGACCGTGTTCTTGGATCGACTCTTGAACTTTTTTCTCCATTGTTACCCGAATTGATTCATAAAGTTTTGTCTGTTTGTTTCCAAAAGTAACACTCTGCACAATTTCCGTTTTTGGTGGAAGTTCTCTCGCCACTTCACTCTTTTCTCGTCGTAAAATAAATGGTTTGATTCGCCCTTTCAATTTTTTGAGACTCTCAAAATCCTCTTCTTTTTCAATTCTGTGTTTAAAAAACCGATTAAAACTCTCTTCAGTGAGAAGGAATCTCGGCATTAGAAAATCAAACAAAGCCCAAAGTTCACCAAGATGATTCTCCATCGGAGTCCCTGTAAGGCAGAGACGATTTTCACTATTTAAAAGTCGTAAGTTTTTAGAAATTTGAGCTTTTGGGTTTTTAATTTTTTGAGCTTCATCAAGAATTAAATGATAGAACTCAATTTTTTCAAGCTCTTTTATATCCCGACTTACCAAACCATAAGTTGTAACAAAAATATCTGTCTCTGTTCCATTTTCAATCACATCTTTTATGATCGCTTTTCTCTCTCGACTGTGAAGAATTTGCAATTTTAAATCAGGTGTGAATTTTAGATTTTCTCTTCGCCAGTTTCCTAAAAGTGAAGTTGGAACAACAATTAAAACAGGTCTATCGAGTCGTCCGCTCTCTTTTTCATTTAATAAAAATGAGAGAGTTTGGATTGTTTTTCCCAATCCCATATCGTCGGCAAGAACTCCACCAAATTTGTATTCACGAAGAAAATTCATCCAGCTCATTCCCTCTCTCTGATACTCTCTTAAATCTGCATGTAGCCCTTTTGGTGGTTTAATTAGTTCAATTTGCTGGAACTCTTCCAACTGTTTTTTAAGTTTGAAAATATTATAGTGCCGATCCGCTAGTCGCTTTTCCAACTCTTCTGAAAGTTCTAAATCGTGCAATTCATGATTTGAAATTTCAATTTTGCCACTCTCTTTATTGAAAAGTTTAAGAACCGTATTGACAATTGGTTGAATTTTCTCTTTATCAACTCTAACAAAATTTCGCTCACCAATAGGAATGTTGATTTTGTCTTCAATATCAGAAAAATCATTTTCCATTGAACCAAAAAAACTTTGAATAATTGGAGCAAGTTTAAGTTTGTTTCCGTCAATATCAATGAAAAAGTCCATTGAAAACCATTGGCTAGAACTATCTGATTCTATATCAAAGTCAATATCTTCAGAATCGATCTCTTTGAAGTTTATTTTGCTTTTTTCATCAACTCTAACTTTCCAATTCTCATCTTTGAGTTCATCGATTCCATTTTCTGAAAACTTTCTGAAATTTTCGACCTCATCGACATTGTCAAGTTCTAAATCTTTGTTTGGTGTCAAGCCAAACTTCTTGAATCTCTCTAAAAGCTCTTTTTCAGCCTCAAAGTCTCTCTGAATAATTTCATCGTTTGTTTCAAGAAATTGAGAACTATTTTCGTCATCAACTCTTTTTCCGTTGTAGTCAAAATTGAGATTTATTTCATTTTCTCTAACATGCAAATATGGAGTTGGTTTGAGAAATTTAATCTCTTTATTTGTTATAGGAGGAATTTTGCCCATGATTTTTGACATCTTTTTTGAGACTTCTTCTAATTTATCCTCTTTGGCAAAAATCTTCTGTTCAAGCATTTTTTTGAGAGTTTCTCCACTAAACTCAACTCCAACAACTTCTCCAACTTCTAAATTCTTTTTGTCTAAATAGATATTTTGTGGCATATTTGGAATTAAAACAGTCTCATCTTCACTAAAATTTACTTTTAAAGAGCGAATATTTTCACTATTGTGCCACGATAAAACACCTTTTTTAGATTGACCGAGGTTTATTTTTCTCTCCGAGTTTTCAAAAAAGAGTCTATCTTTCTCAATTAATTTCTTTAAATTTAAAACTCCAAAATGTCCCTCCAATATAAATTCCGATGTGTGGTGTCTATAATCAAAAAATGCAATCTGTTTCATCAATGACATAATTTCCAAATCTTCATCTTTTAAGTTTCTTGAAAGTGTTCTATGATTGCTGATATTAAAAGGTGTCTCTTTTCCTAAACCACCCCGTTTTAAAATCTTTCTTTTAAAAGTTTTGATTCCAAATTTATTACCTCCGATATTATCAAATAGTCTATATTCAATAACACTATCTATCTCACTCTCTTTTTCTTCGTTTTCTAAAATATATTCAAGTTCTCCAACAAATCTATCAATTTCTATTTCTGATGTATTATCTTTGATATTTGTTTTTGTGTAGTGTAAAATTAGAGCATATGTGTGTTTGCAGTTGTAACCAACTGGACAAGAGCAAGTTCCATCAACATATAATTGATTTCTGTGTTCTCTCACAGTAACGGCTTGTCGATAAACAGCATCATCACTTTGACTTACGACTCTCCCTCGAATCACAATCTCTTTTTCACCAATAACAGAAACAATAAAATCTCTCACATTATTGAGAAGCAATTTTCCGTTATGACTTGCTCTAGCATTGAATTGATTATCCAATTTTGATAGTGTAATTTCCATTCTTTTCCCGTATCTGATACAATTTATTAAAAAGTATGAATATTTTACAAAAAACTATTTTTTTATTCCACTCTTTTTAACATCGTGCTATTTTCAAGAGTTTGACGGAGTTAGAAAAAACTCAATTCATGAACGAATTTTTGAAAACTCAGGAAATGGAAAAATCGTAAGCTATAACGGTGATGAGGTCGCCGATATAAAAGTTACCTATTTGAGCGATATTTCAAAAAAATTCTCTAAAGAAGATGTTTTTCTTTTTTCAATCTATGTTTTTGACAAAGAGAAAAGGGAAAAAATTTTAAAAGCAGTTCGTAAAAATGTCTTACTAAACAGTATGCGAACAACAAAAACCGAAAAAGTAAATCCCCGCTCAAAAGTCCTGAAACTTATAAGAATTGCAAATCCTTGGTATGAAAATTATCTTCTCTACTTTGAAAAACAGGAAGTTGAAAATCTTCAACTTGCGATATTTTTACAAAATTACAGATACACAAAAATAAAGATTTTGAAGGGGAGTGGTGAAAAAAGACTCTATCCGACAATTCTTGAAAAACTTCAAGGAGAAAACTAAAGCCTCTGAAAAATTTGGTCTCGAACTTTTTCCAACAGATCGAGACAGATTTATATTTTTATCACTTATACTAATTTTGGCGACCTCATCGCTAATTTTTGAGTGGGTGAATTTTGTTGAATTTACAAAATTTAGCAAAGTTGAAAGAGAATTTTTTGTTGAAAGTCAGTTTAAAAAAAAGGACAAAATAGTTTTAAAACTTAGAGATAAATCTGGTTTTGTTTTTTACAGCAGTCTCAAAGAGAATATAATAGATTTAAGAGGAATGACAATTTTGGGCGAATTCAAAATAAGAAATCTCTCTTTTTTTGAATATCTTCGGGGAGCTTATTTAGAAAATATTGGAATAAAGTTTAGTCGTGAAAAAGATTTTCGTTTCAAAATTTCCGCAAAAATCTCAGAGATTCATGAGAGTTCTAAAATTTCAGAATTCTATTCCGCCCTATTTCTAGCAACTTCAATTTCACCAGAACTAAGAAAAGATTTGACTAGGCTTGGAATAAATCATCTTGTTGTTCTTAGCGGTTTTCATGTCTCTCTCATTCTTCTAATTATAAATTTTATCTCTTTCATTTTTTACAAACCGATTCAGAGTCGTTTTTTTCCGTATCGAAATTTCTATCGAGACTCAATTATATTTTCGCTTTTTCCAATTTTTCTCTATCTCTATTTTTTAGATTTTCCGCCATCTTTTCTTCGTGCTGTTGGAATGACAACTTTTGTTCTTTTTCTTCTTGACCGAAATATTCTGCAAAAACCTTTTGAAACTCTCTTTTTTGTTGCAATTTTTCTTATTGCGATTTCTCCGAGACTATTTTTTTCAATTGGGTTTTGGCTCTCAATTTCTGGTGTTTTCTATATCTTTCTCTATTTGCAGATTTTTCGCTTGAATAAGTTTTTAAATTTTATATTTTTCAATTTTTGGGTATTTTTTGCAATGATCCCAATTATTCACTACATTTTTCCAGAATTCTATTTCACACAACTATTTTCACCAGTTTGGACAGTTCTTTTTATATTTTTTTATCCGATTGCGATTCTAATTCATCTATTTGGATTTCCACAAATTTTAGACAGTTTTTTAATAAAGTTTCTAGAAATTGGAGTTTCTGAAACTCCTAAAGTTTTCTACACGGATTTCTATTTTCTCACTTTTTATATTCTCTTTTCCCTGTTTCTCTTTTTAAAAACTAAGAGTGAATAATCACAAAATTTAGTGGCAAAGTTTCAATAAGCAGAAATGCCAAAATAAGTTTTACAAGACCACTTTTAAAAGCAACATCTAAATTTCCTTCCGCAATGTAATCATCAACACTCTTGTTCCCATCAACAAGCAGACCTGTTACGATGTATGGGATGTATGCAATTGAGAGAATTGAGATTGTAAAATAGAGGAGAGTCGCCGAAATAACTTCAAAAGAGATTTCAAAAACTTCACCAACAACATTTCCCAAAAGAAGAGAAATCGCTAAAAAAAGTGAAAGAAATTCTATTCCAACAGCGATATTTCCGCGACGAATTTCGTTTATGTCATCATATCTTGTATTTAGAGTTGCAATTTTGACAAAGGTGAAAAGTAGAATTTGAGAAATTACAAAGTAGGAAATTGCAACAACTAAAAGCCCAATTGTAAATTCGTATCCACTAAAAGAGTTGTAAAGTATAACTCCAGTTCCGATAAATCCACCAGATTGAAAAAGTGCAAACGATATATTTTCACGACCAAGTTCATACTCTTTATTTAAGTCTTTTAAGTAGATACTATCTATCAAAATTCGATTTATATAGAGCATAAAAATAGAGACTACTCCAACTGATGAAATAGAGATGAGGTCGTTCAAAAATCCAAAAGATTCTCCGCTAAATGCAGATAGAAGCACAAGTAAAACAGAAGTGTAATATCCCGCAGACGAGATTGTTACAGCTTTATTTAATTGGTAATTTGATTTTTGTCTTTTAAAATCAATTGCAAGTTTTCTTGTTTTTATCGCAAAAAATAGTAAAATTGAAACTATTCCAAATTGCATCGTAAAATCTAGTGCAAATGTTTGAAGTATTGAAAAATCTATTGCTAACATTTTGTATTCCGAAAATTTTTTTTAATACTAGCAATTCTTGGTTTTAAATCAAAGTTAAGAGTTGTGAAGTGGGAGTTGTCGGAAAGAATCCGACAAGTGAGAAAAAATGCTATTTTGCTCCGTAAAGTTTTCGGTTCATATCCTCAACTTTTTCAACTAACATTGTGTTGATATTTTGAAAAAGTTTTGCGAATGCTTCAGCTTTTGCAGAATCAACCTCATCTTTAATCTCAATTGAAAGAAGAATTGCCACGGGGCTTTTTACAATTGCTGTTGCATTTCGTGCTTTTTTTGTAATGTATGCCATCTCACCAAAGAAAGTGTTTTTCTTTAAGAGTGCAACTTGTGTATTATCTGGAAGAACAATTGCAACTCCACCCTGAATAATAAAGAATGCCTCTTTTCCTGTATTTCCAAAAGTAAAGACTTTTTCGCCTCTCTCATGTTTAATAAATTTTGTCTGTTTAATAACTGCTAAAAGTTCGCCTTTTGTAAGTCCGTTAAAAAGTTCCAATTTACTATCAAGAGCAAGTAAAGTTTGTTGAGCTTTTGTAAGTTTATCAACCTCAACATCATTTTTTACTTTTGTGAATTTCTCTTTTAATTCTCGATATTTCTGCTCAAAAATAGCTTTCTCTTTTTTGATTTCAATATCAAGAAATGCATCAAACTTCTCTTTTGTCATAAAAAGAGCAATCTGTTCGCCAAGTTCCATTTCAATATTTCCAACATTCTCATTATTCAATTTTTGAATAAATTCGTCTGGTTTCTCTTTGAAATTTTCAATTGAGGCTACGATAGTTTTTAGATTTATAATATCAGCCATTTTTATCTCCCAAATTTTTTAAATGCTTCTCGTAAGTCTAACCGACCCTCATAAAATGCTTTTCCAATAATAGCACCTGCTATATTTCCAGCATTTGCAATATTTTCTAAATCTGAAATTCCAGAAACTCCACCACTTGCAATTGTTGGAATTCCAGAGTGAATTGCAATATCTCGAGTAAAGTCTAAATTAACTCCTTCTAATGTTCCATCTTTAGAAATATCTGTTGAAATTATCGCATCAACACGAGAATTTTTAAATTTTTGTGCTAAATCATTTGCTGAAACTTCGCTAACATCTGCCCAACCATCAACAGCAACCATTCCATTGATCGCATCAATTCCAATTGCAATCTTATAAATTTCACTCATTTTAATTGCAAAATCTGGATTGCTCTTTGCGATTGAACCTAGAATAATCCTCTCAATTCCTAAGTCAGAATAGAATTTGATTATTTTCTCATCTCGAATTCCACCACCAAGTTCTATTTTTAGTGAAGTGTTTTTTCTGATTTGTTCAATTTGTGAAAGGTTTTTCGGTTCTCCTGCAAATGCTCCGTTTAAATCAACAATATGAAGCCATTTTGCACCCATTTGTTCAAACTCTTTTGCAACTGCCCACGGCTCTGAACTGTAAATCTTTGCACTGTCCATTAAACCTTTTGTAAGCCGAACAGCTTGACCATCTTTTAAATCTATTGCGGGAATTAGTTCCAATATATTTTCCAAAATTAAAATAGTATATTTAAGCCAAAATAGTACGAACTAATACTTTGAAAAGGTATAACTTCTTCTTCTGAAAAACCGCTCTCACTATTTGTATCATCCATTGTTGAATCGTTTCGGTAGATTTTTCTGTATCCAATTTCAAAAAATGAATCATCCGTATCGTGAAGAGGATTCAATCTTGCAGGAAAAATCAAACCAAATTCATAACCGAAAAAGAACTGATATTGAGAAAGATATTCCGTGTAGTGGTTTGCAACAATCTCTTTTCCGTAGTGGAATTTATCAATTGTTCCAACTCCATTTACATAAAAAAGAGTGTCGTAGAACTTCTCCATTTTAAAAACTGGTCCAATTGCTAAAGATAGAGTATCTTCATTAAACTTTGTTGGTGTTTGATTTTGACCAACTGAAACCTCGTTTTTGTCAAAAGTAAAATGCTGAATATCGATATAAGCGATCAAATCCTCATTTAAAATACCTGACTTGATTCCAAAAGTTGAAAAAGTCTCATCTGCTAGGACATTTTCGGAGTCTCCCTCCAGTTGTCCAGACGATGCAATCATACCAATAAAATGGTTATCAACACTAAATAGTGGAGTTAGTAGAACTCCAAAAAGAAAAAGAAGTCTTTTCAAAACAAATCCTATTTTGGTTTTAATACAAGAAGAATTTTACATCTTTTATTTTTATGTAAAATTTTCTATTTAAATTAACTAGAGTAAAATCGACAAAATAGGCTATTTTTTCAATCTCCCCACTTCAATTTTTCGCGAAGATTCTTAAAAAATGAGAAATCACCTGTTCGTATAATTTGAACAGGTTCTTTATGAACAGAGATATTTACTCGTGTATGTTCAGGTAAAAATATATTTTTTTGTCCATCAACTTTTATTAAGCCATCTGAACCTTCCATTCCGAGAGATATTTTTAGTTCTGGAGGTAAAATTATAGGTCTTTGAGAGAGTGAATGTGGTGCTATTGGAGTTAAAATATAGTCTCTCATTTCTGGATATAGAATTGGACCACCAAGAGATAAGTTGTATGCAGTTGAACCTGTTGCAGTTGAAATTAGTAGCCCATCGCCATAATAACTATTTAAAAGCTGGGACTTTTCACCAACTGTATAAACATAAATATTTGCAATTCTCATTCTTTCACTATTTGTAATCGATAAATCATTTAAAGCTAATTCTCTTTTTTCACCAATCTCAATATTTAAAAGCTGTCTCTTCTCAATTTTATATTCTCCATCAACAAGAGTTTTCATAAATGGTTCAATATCACGAACATCTAAATCAACAAGAAAACCTAAGTTACCTGCTTTAATTGATAGTATTGGTTTGTTAAAACCGAAACTTTTTCTAACAGTTGAAAGAAGAGTTCCATCTCCACCGAGTGAAACAAGAATATCACTTTTTTCACAAAGCTGACTACACTCAACTCCCTCAAAAGCACCAATCATATTTGCACTTTTTCTATCAATTAAAACTTCAACTCCAAAAGCTTCAAATTTTTTCTTAATATTCTTAAATGGTTTTAATAATTCTGGTTTGTTTGGTCGCAGAAAAAAACCAACTGTTTTCACTTTACTCATTTAAAATTCCAAATTTTTGTTTATTTTATCGAAGCAAAGTTTTTTTAAAAGAGTGCTTTTTGTTAGACTTTGAAAAAAGATATGAGGAAAATAGAAAATGGTAAAAATTGGAATTGTTACAGTTTCTGATAGAGCGAGTGCAGGAATTTACGATGATATTTCAGGAGAGGCAATTAAGGAGACTTTGAACGATTATTTAAAAACTTCTTGGACTTCAGAATATAGACTTGTGCCAGACGAACAGGATCAAATTGAAAATGCACTTGTTGAATTGTGCGATGAGGCCGGATGTAATTTGATTGTTACAACTGGTGGAACTGGACCTGCAAAACGAGATATTACACCTGAGGCAACTTTGAGTGTTTGCCAAAAAGAGATGATTGGTTTCGGCGAATTAATGAGAAGTGCAAGTTTAAAATATGTCCCAACTGCTATTCTTTCACGACAAACTGCGGGAATTCGTGAGGGAGAAAAAAATAGTGCATTAATTGTAAATCTTCCTGGAAAACCAAAAGCTATCCGTGAAAACCTTGATGCTGTTTTTCCAGCTATTCCATACTGTATCGACCTCATCGACGGTTACTATCTTGAGACAAATGAAGATGTTATTAAAGCTTTTAGACCAAAAAAGTAGCTAGTTCTTAAAATCAGAGATTTTGATTCCGCTTTACCGAACAAACTACAAAAACGATCTTTGTTGACATACTCCCCATAGCTAAAGCTAGGGGATTCTGTTTCATCAAGAAAAGCCTAATAATTAGGTCTTACTTTCTCTCCACAAGAGTTGATGCCCCAACTCAAATTTATATCCGAGATTTTACCCTTCGCGATATTTTCAATACAAATTATACATAAAATTATTTCAAGTGGATAAATCCACTATCATAATTTTAAAGCCTTATATCCCCATAGCTAAAGCTAGGGGCTTTACGGCTTGTTTTGGTAAAATCTCAATTATTTAATAGAGGTTTGTAGAATGAAAGCAATTGTAAATATTTATTTAAAAGAGGGTGTATTAGATTCTCAGGGAAAAGCGGTTCATCATGCTTTAGATTCTCTTGGATTTAAAGAGAGTGTAAAAGATGTGAGAATTGGAAGACAAATTATTTTGAAATTGGCGACCTCATCAGAGAGTGAAGCAAGAGAAGAAGCTACAAAGATGTGTGAAGAGCTTCTTGCAAACACAGTGATTGAAGATTACACAATTGAGTTAGAGAATGAGTAAAAGAGTTGGAATTATTCAATTTCCAGGGACAAACTGCGAATTGGATACAAAATATGCTTTTGAGAAAGCTGGATTTGAAACAGAAATTATTTGGCACAAAGATAATTTGGGTGATTTTGATTTAATTGTTCTTCCAGGTGGATTTAGTTATGGAGACTATTTAAGAAGTGGGGCGATTGCTCGTTTTTCTCCAATTATGAAAAATATTGAAAGTTTCGCAAAAAATGGAGGAAAAGTTCTTGGAATCTGTAACGGTTTCCAAGTTCTTGTTGAATCAAATCTTCTTCCTGGTGCGATGAAGAGAAATGATGATTTACATTTTATTTCAAAACATCACAATATTAAAGTTAGAAATAATGAGAATGCTTTTCTTTCAAAAACTGAAAAAGATGAAGTCTTAAATATTCCAATTGCTCATGCTGAAGGAAATTTCTATATCGATGAGGTCGGACGAAAAGAGCTTTGGGAAAATGATCAAGTTCTACTAACTTATTGTGATGAGAATGGAAATGATTTAAACCCAAATGGTTCAGTCGATTCAATTGCGGGAATTTGCAACAGAGAGAAAAATGTTTTTGGACTTATGCCTCACCCAGAAAGAGCCGTAGATTCTATTTTAGGTAGTGAAGATGGAATTAAAATGGTTGAAGGATTTTTAAATGTCTAAGATTTTAATCTTAAATGCAAAAGGAGGGGTTGGAAAATCAACAATTTCAATGCAAGTTGTTGTTCCATATCTCTATTTGCGAAATGAAAAAAGTGTTGTAAATTATTACGAATTTGATGACGAAAATGAAGATAGCAAAAGTTTTATAAACTCAAAACTTGTAAATTCAAACCAAATTAAAGTTGTTGATAGTAACTTACGGGAAATCATTGCAGATATTGTTCTTCGTGATGAAACAATGTGTATTGATGTTGGTGCAAACAAGACAACAAGTTATTTTGTCCAGTCGCTTATTGATAGCGGTATGATTGATGCAGTTGATTTAATTATTATTCCTCTTGCTGATGGCGAACTTGATGCGATAAATGCAGTCGAGCTTTATTACAAAATCAAAGAGTCAAAAGGTGATGTAAAAGTTCTTTTTATTCTCAATCGACATAATGAAACTCGAGATTTATATTCGCAATTTGATATTTTTCTCGGAGACAAACGAGGCTTTTTTGACACAAAAGGTTTAATTGAAAATGTTGCTGAAGATGACAAAAATTTTGAAACTCTTTCAGATAGCGACACAATTAAATATTGCCGAAGTTTTGGAACGACTGTTTGGGAACTTGCAAATCTTGATCGAGACCTTTCAGCACAATTAAGAGAAGCAATCAAAGATAAAAAAGATAAAAAAGAGATAAAAATGCTAAGTTTTAAAAAAGCTCTTAAAGGTGATTGTGAAATTTTCTTAAAGAAAAGCTTGAGTCCAATTTTTGAGAAAATAGATTCTCTAATCGGAGAGTAGATGGGAGCAATTACTAGAGTAAAAGAGGCGATTGAGTCTATAAAAAATGGTGAAATTGTTGTCATGATTGACGACGAGGATCGAGAAAACGAGGGTGATCTTGTTTATGCTTCAACTTTTAGCACTGCGGAAAAAGTAAATTTTTTAGCAACTTATGGAAAAGGTTTGATTTGTGTTGCTCTTCCTGATAGTGATGCAAAGCGATTAAATCTCTATCCAATGGTTGATAAAAACACCTCATCGTATGAGACTGCTTTTACAGTTTCTGTTGATGCAAAAGATGCTCTTACAGGAATTTCTGCTGGTGAAAGAGATATGACAATCCAGATTCTTGCAAATCCTCTAGCACAAGCTGATGAACTTGTTAGACCAGGGCATATTTTCCCACTTATCGCAAAAGATGGCGGAACTCTTGTTAGAACAGGGCATACAGAGGGTTCTGTTGATTTGTGTCGTCTCTCTGGAGTTGTTGAAAGTGCTGTTATTTGCGAAATTATGCGAGACGATGGTGAAATGGCTCGGCGAGACGATTTGATGAAATTTAGCAAAGATCACAATCTTAAAATTGTATATATCTCTGATATTGTCGAATACAGACTTCAAAATGAGACTCTTGTTACAAAGGTTTCTGAAAATGAAGAAGAGCTTTTTGAGACAAAAGTTTCAAAATTTATTTTCAAAGATCATCAAAATCTCGAACACACTGCAATCCGTTTTTATGGAAAACACTCAACAACAAATTTACGAGTTCATCACATTGGTAGTGATGTTGAACTTTTGACAAATTCCAAAAAATATTCTCTTCTTGAAAAATCTATCGATTACTTAAAAGGGAATGGCGGAATTCTTCTTTTCCTCTCTTCTTCTGAAAAATCAAAAGAGACAATCAAAGAGTTCGGAATTGGAGCACAAATACTTAAAAATATGGGTGTCAAAAAAATTCATATGCTTTCTGAAAAACGGAATCGAGATTTAGAATTTGTTGGGATTCACGGTTTTGGTTTGGAAATTCTTGAGAATATAATTCTTTAAATTGAGAGTAGAGTAAGCTGGGTTCTGTTTTAAGCAACTATTTATCTAGCCTCTATTTTACAATAGAGATCAAGCGAGAAAATTTTAAGATTGTAGAGCTTATACCAACTTTCTCTTGCTATGGGTTGGGTTTATACAGCTCCTAAAATCGCTTAAAGGACTGGTAGGCTCTTACCCTACCGTTTCACCATCGCCTTTCGGCAGACTACTCTCTGTTACACTGTCCCTCACCTCACGGTGGCTATCCGTTAGATAGAACCCTGCTCTACTATAGCCCAGACTTTCCTCTTGTCTCCAAGCAGTTGCCTTCTACTCTCTTAAAAATAATTGTATCAAAAAAATTTTTTGCTTGGTTTTGTTTTCTCGTTTTATAAAAATATATTATTCAGAATTTAATAATTTATGTTTTTTAGGAAATTTTAAAATTTTGACCTCATCGTCTCTTACCAATTTTACAAAATCTTTTCCAATTTTAGAAATCTTATAATCGTTACAAAATTGATGGAGTGAAAACCATTCCCCAGAAATTTTCGCTCTCTCGTTAAAAATAGTTTCCAATTTAAGCTTTTTTTCTCTTTTGATTTCTACTTTTGGAATTTTTAAAATTATATTTTCTGTTGTATTCTTTTCTCTAAAAAATGGATCTGGAATTTGTAAGTTTATGATGTTTTCTCGTTCGGAAATGAGTTTTTGAATTCTCTTTCTGGTATCTTCTAAAAAGTTATCTCCCCAAATTTGAGGAGAAAATAAGAGACTAAAAATTATCTTCTGGACTACTTTCCTCATGATAAAATTCTCTTAATGCTCTGATGACAATTGCATTCTTTGAAACACTCTCATCTTTTGCTGAATTACTAACTTTCTCATAAATATCAATTGGTAAAGAGATTGAAAAAGTCTTTGTCTCAACTTTTTTTCTCTTTTTTACAATATCAACAATCGCAGAAAGAAGCTCAATTGTTTTGCTTGTATCAACTGGTTTTTGAATAAAACTATTTACACCGATTTCAATTGTTTCAGAAATTTTTGTAATATCGTTACTTGCTGAAATAATTACAATGATTTGTCGCGGTTCAATCTCTCGTATTTTTCGAGAAAGTGCAATTCCGTCCATTCCATCCATAATAATATCAACAAAAACAACATCAGGCTTATACTCTTTATAAACTTCTAAACCCTCTTTCCCATTAAAACTTGAATAGACATGAGAAAAAAAGTTTGAAAAAGTTGAAGTTAAAATCTGATTCGCCTCTTTTTCATCTTCAACAACCATCGCTGTTAATTTTTTCGTCTCTTCAGAAATCTTTATTAAATCGCTATTTCCTGCCATTTTTCTCACTTCTTTATGCTTTCTAAAGCTGAAATCACCTCATCTAAATTTCCATATGGAATATGAACTTTCCAATCTGGCTCTTCATCTGAAAGTGAAATCGCAATTGAAACAACAGCTTCACTACCTTTTCCATAAGGTTCAGTAATTTCACCAATCTGAATTTTGCCATCTTTTGTTCCAGCTAAAAGGAACTCTTTTGAAATTTCAATGTTTTTAGACATATATTATCCTTTAAAAAATTTTGCAATTTTGGCTTGAAGTTTTAGCCAAGTTTTATGTTCATATGCTGGATAACCAGAGAGATATAAACCACTCTTTTTTATGTTTTTTGTAACTCCAGTTTTCCCTGTGATTGTTGTGAATGGTGCAATGCTTAAGTGTCCAGAAACAGCACTTTGTCCGCCCATAACTACATTTCTACCAAGCTTACTTGAACCTGCAACACCACTTTGAGAAACAAGAACAGAACCTTCCCCAATTTCACAATTGTGTCCAATCTGAACAAGATTATCTATTCGACAACCTTTCCGAACAATTGTAGAGTTAAAAACAGCCCGATCAACTGTGCTATTTGCCCCAATTTCAACATCGTCTTCAATAACGACATTTCCATTTTGGTGAATTTTTATATGCTCTCCAAACTCATTTGTTGCAAATCCAAAACCATCACTACCAATAACAGATCCGCTATGAATTATAACACTTTTTCCTATAACAGATTCTTTGTAAATTGTAACATTTGGATAAATTAAAGAGTTTTCACCAATCTCTACACCGTCGCCAATATATGAGTTGTGCATAATTTTTGCACCCTTTCCAACAACAACACCAGAACCTAAAAAAACATTTTCGGCAATTTCACAATTTTCACCAACTTCTGGAGAGACCCTATCTTTCTGATCAATTTCTACTGGAGATGAGAAAAATCCTGAAATTTTTGCAAGAGCTAAATATGGATTTTCAATAACAATTGGAATTACATTTTCTGGCACAGATTCTAAATTCTCTCTTGAAATAAGAACCGCAGAAACTTCTGTATTTTTTAAATCTTTAAGATAGTTTGAATTTTGTAAAAAAGAGAGTTCCCCTTTTTTACCACTTTGGAGAGAATTTAATTTTAAAATTTCAATATCTTCTCCAGAAAACTCAAAATCCAATTTTTTTGCAATTTCTGAAAGTAGCATAAATTCCTCATGTTTTGAAAAAAATTCTATCAAATTATTAAAACATATTTGAAATTAGATTTTTGTATTTCTGATGAGGTAGAGCATTTTTCCAATTTCAAGTGTCTTGTCTCCGCTTTTGCCACTTTTCAGTCGTAAATCCTCTTTTGCAGTTAAATATAGCATTTGAGCAATTTTTTGTAGTGAAAACTTTTTTGCAAAAACTATTTTTTGATTTTCAATTTCAGGAGGTAATTTTCGACCGAGAACAGAGAGAGAATCTAAACTTTTTTGCAATTCCAGAGAGGAACGAAATAAATAAATATCATGTAAATTTCTTTGCAAGATGGATAAAAATTCAATTTGATCAATTTCAAACTCTTCTAAAAGCTGAATACTCTTTTTCCAATCTCCAGTTTTAAAAAAGTGATTTGCAATTTTATCGCCTTCGATTTCACCACTTTTTGAAACAACATTTTCAATTCCAATTTCTCGAACATTCTCAATTCCAAGATTTGAAATTTTTTGTAATTCGCCGTAGATTTGAGACAAATCGCCACTTTTCAAATAGTATATTTTTTGGATCTCTTCAGGATTTAAAATTACATCTGCTTTTTGACTCTCTTCAAAGATAAATTGAAAACTTTCATTGTAATCAGGTTTAAAAAAACGAGCAAAATTATCTCCAAAAGCTTTTTGGACTTCTCGACCATCGCCATAAAAAAGATAAAGTAGAAAATTGTCAGTTTTTGAAATCAATTTTCGTAACTCTTTCAAGTCTGAATTTGGAATTTTATTTTCAGATTTAAGAACAAGAAGAGTTTTATCGCCAAAAAGCGAACCGCCTGAAAGAGTTGAACGAGCCGTTTGAAATTGATACTCAAAAGAGTAAATAACTTCGACCTCATCGGCATTATAATAATTTTTGATTTTCTCATAATAGTAATCGATGAAAAAGTTTTCACCAAAAAGCATCAAATCTCTTGGCAAATTCCCATCTATCATAATTTTTTCTAAACCCTGTCTATACATTTTTTATCTCAATCCATTTATTAAAACTTTTCGGAATTAGTGAAAGTGTTTCGCTTAAAAAAGAGTTTCCTTTTGAAATATCATCTCCCCGCAAAAGAATCTCAAATTTCCATTTTTTATCAACTTTTTCAACAGAACCGACATCAGAATATAAAATTTCTAAATCTGAAAAAAAGTGAATATAGAGACTCAAGTGATTCAGAATTTCCTCACCCCGTTTCTGATTGCTATGAGAAATCTCAATTAAATAGATATGTCGAAAAGGTGGAAAACTATTTTTGCGATGCCCCAACTCAAATTTTATAAAATCTTCATAATCCTTTAAAAAACTTGAATACAAATCTCTGTATTGTGTCTGTAAAATTGTCTCCCCGAATCCACTACGACCGCTTCTTCCAGCAATTTGATAAATAAGCGAAATACTGTTTTCAAAAGATTGAAAATCATGCAAATTAATCAAGAAATCAATTCCAACAATAACAGAAAGTGATACATTTGGATAATCATGACCTTTTGAAATCATCTGAGTTCCAACAAGAATTTGAGTCTTTCCACTCCTAAAATCGTTTAAAATATTCTGTAGTTCGCCCTCTTTTTTTGTTTTATCACTATCAAGATTTGCAATTTCTGTTTTTGGAAAAAACTCTTTTAGGCGATTTGCAATTTCAACTGTTCCTAATTTTGAAGAGCGAATTTCATCACTTCCGCACTCATCACATTTTTCTGGAATTTCACCAATAAATCCACAGCGATTGCATTTCAATTTTTCATCTTTTGAGTAGAGAGATAATTTAATTGTGCAATTTGGACACTCGAAATTTTTTCCGCAACTCATACAGGTCAAAGATTTAAAATTTCCACGAATTGGAACAAAAACAATAACTTGCTCACTCTTGTTTATTTTTTCAGAAATCTTTTGAACAATAGTGGGACTCACTTCATCGTGATATTTGTCAAAAATAAATTTTCGTGGATGTTCTGTTTTTAATCTAAAAGTTGGAAATTTGTGATAGCTTCGTAGTGATGGAGTTGCACTACCAAGAATAGTTTTTATGCCTAACTCTTTTCCAAGATAAATCGCCATATCTCGAACTGAAAATTTCACTCCATCATTCAAAAAATAGCTACTACTATGTTCTTCATCAACAATTATTAATTTTAAATTTTGGAAGGGAAGAAAGAGTGCAGAAACAGTTCCGACAACAATTTTAACTTCACCAGAAACTATTTTTTCTTGTATTTCACTTTTTCTTTTAGTAATTTTAGAGTGCCAACTCTCAACAAAATATCCAAAGAAATCTTTTAGTCGTCTTTCAGTCTGTGGAATAAGATTTATTTCAGGAATTAAAAAAACGACATCACCTCCTTCTTCTAAAATTTTTGAAATTGCTCTTTTGTAAATTCGTGTTTTTCCTGTTCCTGTATCTCCAAAAAGAAGTGCCGTTTTCTCTTTCCAAATTTCATTAAAAACTTTTTCTTGACTTGAGTTTAAATCTACAATTGAGCGATGAGGTCGAGGCGAATTATTATAATTTATTGGGTGTCGTGGAAAGAATTTTAAAACTGATGATAGTGAGTTGAAGTAGTAATTTTTTATAAAAATAGCCGTTTTAAAATATTGAAAAGGTAAATGAGTATCTAAAACCATATTTATTGGTAGAATTTTTGAAATATCAAATTTTATATCTTTTTCTGTAACTTTTCTGTAAATAATTCCGTCGTGGAGTTTCCCTAAAATAGGAACTGTTACATATCGATATAGTTCTAAATCTCCATTCCAAAAATAGGTTAAAACAGTGTCTCGATTGAGCGGAATCACCTCATAATATTGTCTCAAAAAATCCCTTTTTCACTTAGATCGTCTAACTCCTATCTTTCTTTTTTTAATTAGCTACGAAAAGTTTTATATTATTTGTTACGATTTTAAAAAATATAAAAAAGGGATTATCTTGGATAACAGTGTTATTGAAGGTGTTGTCGGTCGGCAGATTGATGGGCATAAAAGTAAAATTCCAGCTCGACTCGATTTTATTCAGAGTGCGACAGGTCTTTTACTCGCTCTATTTATGTGGGGGCATATGTTCTTTGTCTCCTCTATTCTTGTTAGTGAAGATTGGATGTATACAATTACAGGAATGTTTGAACTAAAATTTCTTGTTGATGGTGGTTCTCCAATTATCGTAATTCTTGCAGTTGCTGTAATTTCAATTGCATTTGTAGCTCATGCTTTTGTGGCTGTGCGGAAATTTCCAAAAAAGTATCGACAATATCGTGCTTTTCGTTCTCATATGAAAATGATGAATCACATGGACACAAATCTATGGTTTCTTCAAGCGACAACTGGTTTTGCACTTTTCTTTTTAGGTTCAGTTCATCTCTATATTGTTTTTGTAAATCCAATGGACATTGGACCATATGCTTCGGCAGATCGGATTTGGTCAGAAATGATGTGGCCTCTCTACATTTTACTCCTAATTGCTGTGGAAATTCACGGAACAATTGGGCTTTACCGACTAATTATTAAATGGGGTTGGTTCTTAGGAAAAAATGAGAGAAAAAATCGTTTCAGACTTAAATTTCTGTTCGGTGCAATTTTAGTGTACCTCATCGTTCATGGTTCAATGACACTTTGGGCATACATGAAAATTGGAATGGAATTACAAGATAGCGGAAAAAGTGGCGAACGATACCACCCAACTGAAAAAATTTTTTAGGAGTCTAATTTGAGAATTAAATATAGTGATGTGCTTGTAATTGGTGGTGGTCTAGCTGGGCTACGAACTGCTATTGCAACTCAAAATCGTGGGTTTGAAACTCGTGTTTTAAGTCTTGTTCCTGTAAAAAGATCACACTCTGCTGCAGCACAAGGTGGAATGCAAGCAAGTCTTGCCAATAATGTTATGGGAAAAGGCGACAACGAAGATGTCCATTTCGCTGATACTGTAAAAGGTTCAGATTGGGCTTGTGACCAAAATGTAGCTCGAATGTTCACTCATGTCGCTCCAAAAGCTATTCGTGAATTAGCAGGTTGGGGTGTCCCTTGGAGTCGAGTCCGAAAAGGTGATAAAAGTATTGTCCGAAACGGAGAGCGAGAAACAATCACAGAAGCTGAAGATTCTCATGGTCTAATCGATTCTCGAGATTTTGGTGGAACAAAAAAGTGGCGAACAAACTTTACTTCTGATGCGACTGGACACACAATGCTTTATGCTGTTGCAAATGAAACGATGAGAGTCGGAGTTGATATTAAAGAGAAGAAAGAGGCAGTTCAGCTAATTTATAAAGATAATCAGTGTTTTGGTGCTGTTGTTGTTGATTTGGTTGATGGCTCAATGACTGCTTATGTTGCTCAAGCAACTGTAATTGCGACTGGTGGATACGGGCGAATTTACGAATCAACTACAAATGCAATTATTTGTGAGGGAACAGGTCAAGGTATGGCTCTTGAAACTGGAATCGCACAACTCGGAAATATGGAAGCTGTTCAATTTCACCCAACTGCAATTGTTCCGTCTGGAATTCTTGTTACAGAAGGTTGTCGTGGAGATGGTGGAGTTCTTCGAGATGTTGATGGATACCGATTTATGCCTGATTACGAACCAGAAAAAAAGGAACTTGCTTCTCGAGATGTTGTTTCAAGAAGAATGTTTGAGCATATCCAAAAAGGTAAAGGTGTCCCTTCTCCATACGGCGATCACCTATGGTTAGATATTTCAATTCTTGGACGAGAACACATCGAAAAAAACTTACGAGATGTTCAGGATATTTGTAAAAGTTTTCTTGGAATTGATCCAGCGGATAAAGGTAAAAAAGGGTGGATTCCAGTTCGACCAATGCAACACTATTCGATGGGTGGAGTCAAAACAAATTACAAAGGTGAGTCTCCGACTTTAAAAGGACTTTTTGCAGTTGGTGAAGCAGCAAACTGGGATATGCACGGATTTAATCGACTTGGTGGAAATTCAGTTGCTGAAACTGTTGTATCGGGAATGATTGTTGGTGAATATGTCGCAGATTTTTGTGAAAGCAATAAATTAGAAATTGATACAGACCACATTGAAGAAACAATTCGAGATTTTGATAGACAAATTGATGAAATTTTGGCAAATCCTGTTCCAAAAGATGGCGAATTAGACAATTACAAAATCAGGACTGAAATGCGAAAAATCATGATGGAAAAAGTTGGTATTTTCCGAAATGGTGAAGATATGCAAAAAGGCTATGACGAACTTGTAGAACTTTACAAGACTCTTCTTAAAACGGGAATTGAAAACAAAAGCAAAAGTGCAAATCCTGAACTTCGAGTTGCTTATCGAATGAGAAAAATGATGAAACTTGCAATTGTTGCTACAAAAGGTGCTTTGGATCGAAAGGAGAGCCGAGGTGCACACAGTCGAACTGATTTTACAAAACGAGATGATGCAAATTGGTTAAAACGAACTCTTGCAAATTGGGAAAAAGACTCTTTTGAACCTGCGATTTCATATGAAGATTTAGACATTATGTCGATGGAAATTCCTCCAGGTTTCCGTGGTTATGGAGTTAAAGGAAATACAATTGAAAATTCTGTTACAGCAGAACGAGAAGAACAAATCAAAAAAATTCGGGAAGCAAATCCAGAAATGGATCGACACCAAATCCAAAAAGAGATTATGAATTTTGATTTACCAGAAAAATATAGAGAAAAAAATGAGAGACTCGGTATCGGGACTGAGTAATTAAATCTGTCGGGGAGGTTTTCCCGACAAAGAATCATTCCCAGCTTTTTCCAAATTTGGAATTTACTTCTAGTGGAACTTTTAATTTATAGCAATTTTCCATGATTTCCGAAAAACGATTTTTGACCTCATCGAGAATTTCATCTTTGACTTCAAAAATCAATTCATCATGAATTTGTAGTAGCATTTTGACATCAAGATTTTTTTCTGAAATTTCAGAATCTATTTGGATCATCGCCTCTTTAATTAAATCAGAAGCTGAACCCTGAAAAATTGTGTTGAAAGACTCCCGATATAATTCAGACTCCTCTTTTCCATTTTTTGGAAAATCAAAATATCGAGTTCGTCCAAAAAGTGTCTCTACAAAAAAACTATTTCCCTCTTCAGATAAATAATTTTCTGGTTGATTGAACTCTTTAACTCCGCTGTAAATTTCAAAAAAGTTTTCAATAATTTTACTAGCTTCATCTTTTGGAATATCAAGAGTTTTTGAAAGTTTCATACTTCCCATTCCATATAAAACACCGAAATTCACAGTTTTTGCTGTGCTTCTCTTAATTTTTAGTTTTTCCGCTAAATATCCATGAACATCAACACCATTTTGAAAATTCTCTACAAGTTGCTCGTCTCCTGAAAAATGTGCCAAAAGTCGTAACTCAATTTGAGAATAATCAAGAGAAAGTAGCGAATACCCATCTTTTGCGATAAATGCTCGACGAATTCTGTTCCCAACAGGAATATTTTGTAAATTTGGTTCTCGACTTGAAAGACGACCTGTTGCAGTTCCTGTTTGCACAAAATTAGTATGAATTCTTGAATCTACACTTTTTTCCATAAGCGGAATGACATAAGTTGAAAGGAGTTTTTTTACTTCTCGATATTTCAAAATATTTTCTAAAATCGAGACTCGTTCAGGAACTGAGCTATTTTTTTGGAGAAGTAATTTTAAATTTGCTTCGTCCGTGCTTCGCTTTTTTGTCTCTTCCATTCCAACAATATCAAAAAGAGTTTCCGCAACTTGCTTCGGTGAATTTAAATTGAATTCTCGCTTTGTGATTCCAAAAATATTTGCTGAAATTTCTTCAATCTCTTTTTCAAAATCAATTCTCAATTTTTCCAAATATTTTAAATCAACAGAAATTCCTTCTCGTTCCATTTTTGAAAGAATTTTAGTAATTCGATTTTCAAGTTCAAAAAGTTTCTGGTTTTTATCTGAAAAAATTTCAAAAAGTCTCAAAGTCGCAACTGAATCTTCTACCGCATATTTTCCCGCAACTCCGATTTCAACACTTGAAAAATTTTCACCTTTTTTGACAATATCTTTGAATTTGATCATTTTGTGTTTCAAAAATTTGTATGATAAATTATCAAGTGAAATAGATTCCCGAGTATCGTCAAGCCAAGCCATCACCATCGTGTCGGCATAAAAATCTAAAGCAATTCCAAAATTATTCCAAATAATATTTGAGTCAAATTTCCAATTGTGTCCAACTAATTTAAAACGATTGAATTCCGAAATCACATTTTGCAATTCAGAAATTGAAATTTGTTCATGCGAGTCAAAAAAAGATGCTTGATGATTTATCGGAATGTAATATCCCCGTTCGACCTCATCAGCAAATGAAATACCCACAATTGAATCTGAAAGTGAAGATACTCCTGTTGTCTCTGTGTCAAAAGCTACAATTTTTCCAGTCTCAATTTTTGACAAAATATCTTTTAATTCGCCAATTTCAGAAATAATTTTGTGTTCAAACTTGAAATTATTTTCGTCTTTATCTTCAAGTTCAGAACTTTTTAAAAGTCCCTCTTTTTTCAAAAACTTAATTGGATCAGAAATTTCATATTTTAAAAGCTCTTCAACAATATTTAAAAAAGGTTCTCTTTCACTGTTTCGGAAATTCTCAATTGAAACATCTAAATCTTTTTTGAGAGTAACAAGCTCTTTCGATTTTATTGCATCTTCTCGACCAGTCTCAAGTTTTTTTGCATTTCCTTTTGAAGTTTGATGTAAGTTTGCATAGATATTTTCAAGTGTTCCAAATTCTGAAAGAAGTTTTGAAGCAGTAACTTTTCCAATTCCACGAACACCAGAAACTCCATCAACTGCATCGCCGACAAGTGCCTGATAATCAATAAATTGTTCTGGATAAACTCCAAATTTATCAAACACTTCATCGCGATCAAATCTCTGTAATTTATCGGGTTTGTAAATCGTAACATTCTCATTTATCAGTTGATTAAAATCTTTATCCGCTGAAAGAATTGAAACTTTTTGACTGTTTTGTGAAAATTTTTCTGAAAGTGTCGCAATAACATCGTCCGCTTCAAATCCATCAACTGAAAAACTTTTGAAACCCATTTTTTCGATGAGGTCTTTTAAAACTTCAAATTGCAATCTAAAATCGTCTGGTATTTCTCCACGATCTTTTTTATAATCCGTTGAAAGCTCTTTTCGGAAATTTTTCCCACCACCTTCATAAACAAAAATTAAATTTGAAATATCTATATTTTTTCTGTAATAAAGTAGAGTTTTGAAAAATCCCGTGATAACTCCTGTCGGAAAATCATCACGATTTTTTAGTGGGGGAAGAGCATAATAGCTCTTGAAAAGCATTCCAAATGTATCTAGTAGATAAACTTGTTGCATTTTTTAGTGTGAAGTAAATAAATCAGAATCTATTTCTGTTGCTTTTGGAAAATCCGCAAATCTACTTACAGCTTCTGAAATTGTCATGCGATCTTTTCCGACAAATCTAACATCAATTCCACTTTGAAGTGCCATTTCTAGCGGTCGTCCGCCAATATGAGACATCAGTAGAGTATCGACTCCATTTTGTAAAAGAAGCTGAACTGCTTTCATTCCGCTTTTTTCAACATTTTCTATAATTTTGACCTCATCACCATTTACAATTGCAAAAAACTTCACTTTCCCAAAAGTAGGAGCGATTGCAGGATTTTCACCATTTGTTTTTACAGGAATTCCAAAAATCAATTAATCAACCTTTTGATATTGTTCTCGACCAGCTTGATACAAATCCGCACCATAGCTATCATTAATTACTGTAACAGGAAAATTTTCAACTTCGATTTTTCGGATCGCTTCTGGCCCAAGCTCTGGATAAGCAATAACTTCAGAACTTTTAATTCTTTTTCCAAGTAATGCACCTGCTCCACCAGTCGCACCAAAATAGATTGCACCATGAGTCGAACATGCATCTTTCACTTCTTGATTTCGTCGCCCTTTTCCAATCATTCCTCGTAACCCTTTTTCAATTAGAGTCGGAGAGTAGCTGTCCATTCGGTAGCTTGTTGTTGGTCCAGCACTACCAATTGGCTCACCTGGTTTTGGCGGAGTTGGTCCTACAAAATAGATAATTGCACCATTCACATCAAAAGGCAACTCCTTTCCATCCGCTAATAAATCCACAAGTCTTTTATGTGCAGCGTCTCGTGCTGTGTAAATTGTTCCAGTCAAATTTACAATGTCTCCAGCTTTTAGCTTTTTCACATCTTCAAGTGAAAGAGGTGGAGTCATATTATAAGTTTTACTCATTTTAAATCCTTTTTTTCCGAACTATCCGAATTCTACCAATTTTTTCACATATCCCTGTTTTTAAATTTTTTTCAAATTGCTACAATAACAATAGATTTCATGAGAGGAGAAGAGTGGAATTTTTTATAATTTCTCTCTTTTTGGTTACAACAAATGGAGGAAAAAAAATATAGACCAAATGTTGCTGTCGTCGTTGTGTCCTCTAAATATCCTGAAAAATGTGAGGTTTTTGTAGCAAAAAGAAATGATATTCCAGATGCTTGGCAATTTCCACAAGGTGGAATTGATAAAGGAGAGTCTCCAAAAGAGGCTCTTTTACGAGAGTTAGAAGAGGAAATTGGGACAAATCAAATTGAGATAGTTGCGAAATATTCGGGCTGGATCACTTATGATTTTCCCGCCAATGTTTCAATGCACCCATTCAGCGGTCAAAAACAGCAATATTTTTTAGTTAGATTAAAACGAGGAGCAAAAATCAATATTAAAGATGTAGAACATCCAGAATTCTCAGATTTCAAGTTTGTTGATGCAAATTTAGTATTGGAAGAGACGAGCCATTTTAAAAGACCAATTTATAAAAAAATCTTAAGTTATTTTAGAAAAGAGGGTTATTTACTGTGTTAATAGTTCAAAAGTTTGGCGGAACAAGTGTCGGTTCTCTTGAGAGAATTGAAAAAGTTCGAGACCGAGTTATTGAAAGTGTTAAAAAAGGAGACCAAATTGTAGTTGTTGTTTCTGCGATGAGCGGAGAGACAAACAAACTTGTTTCGTATGCAAAACACTTTTCAAAAAGTCCAGAAGAGAGAGAAGTTGATTTACTACTTTCGAGCGGAGAAAGAGTTACCTCATCGCTACTCTCAATTGCATTAAATGCTAGTGGAATTCCTGCGATTTCAATGAGCGGTCGAGGTGCAGGAATTGTTACCGACAGCAATCACACAAAGGCGAGAATTGAAAGTATTGATTCAAAACCAATTTTAGATCAAGTAAATTCTGGAAAAGTTGTTGTTGTTGCAGGTTTTCAGGGTGTTGATGAAAATGGAAAAGTTACAACACTTGGAAGAGGTGGCAGTGATTTGTCTGCTGTTGCACTTGCGGGAGCTTTAAAAGCTGATCTTTGTGAAATCTACACCGATGTTGATGGAATTTATACAACTGATCCACGAATTGAACCAAAAGCTAAAAAACTTGAGAGAATCAGTTATGATGAAATGCTTGAGTTAGCTAGTCTTGGTGCAAAAGTTTTACAAAGTCGTTCAGTTGAAATGGCTAAAAAGTCAAATGTCAATCTTGTTACTCGTTCAAGTTTTAATAATAACGAGGGAACTCTTATTACAAGTGAGGAGAATATTTTGGAAAAACCTTTAGTTAGCGGAATTGCACTTGATAAAAATCAGGCACGAATCACTCTACTTGAAGTTGCGGATCGAGTTGGTATTGCTTCTGATATTTTTGAGGCTCTTGCTCGAAACAATGTAAATGTTGATATGATTGTTCAAACTGTCGGACACTCTTCTAGTAACGAAGACAAAACAAATGTGGCATTTACTATTCCTCGCGATGAGGTTGAAAAAGCTAAAACCTCACTTCAAAAATTTATTGATAATGGTGATTTTAATAATATTGAGATTGACGATGGAATTGTCAAAGTTTCTATTGTTGGTGTTGGTATGAAATCACACACTGGAGTTGCTGCAAAAGCTTTCCGTGCGATGGCAGGTGAAAATATTAACATCATGATGATCAGCACAAGCGAAATTAAGGTTTCAATGATTATTAATGAAAAATATAGCGAACTTGCTGTTCGGACTCTCCACTCTGTCTATGAATTAGAAAAATAGAATTTTGTCGGATTTTTTCCGACATTTTAAATCAATCGATTGTAAATATCTTTTACTTTTTCACCAGTTACTTTTGAGATAAGTTTCGCTTTCTCTTTTGGCGGAATATCTAATTTTTCAATATCTTCAAGAACAATTCCACCAGAAAAACGATTTTCACCTTCGACAACAACAACCCATTCACCTTTTATATTTACACTTTGAAAATCTCTTTGAATCTCTTCAGCAGTTCCCCACCAACGATTTTCATACTTTTTCGTCAATTCTTTACCAACAAAAATTTGGCGATGAGGTGCAATTTCTGAAAGCTCTAAAAGAAGTTTCTGTAATCGGTGAGGCGACTCGTAAAAAATTGCGGAATATCCACTCCAAATAGTTTTTTCTAATTCAGATTTTCGAATATTTCCCTTGTGTGGTAAAAAGCCATAAAACAGAAACTCTTTTTCCGAAAAACCACTTAAAAGATGTGCAATTGTTGAGGCGGTTGCTCCTGGAAGAACTTGAAATTCAATATTTTTATCTCGTGCAAAACGGAGAAGTTCTATCCCAGGATCGCTAACTCCAGGGAGTCCTGCATCACTAACATAAATTGAGTTCTCTTGAAAAATATCTAAATTTAAATTTTGTAAAACTCGTTTCTCATTGTGGGAGTGAAGTGAAATAAAATCCCTCTCAAAATCTCTAAAAAGCTCACTGTATCTTTCAGAAAGAAGTTTAAAAAGGGATTTTGTTACTCTTGTATCTTCGCAAAAAACAGTTTTTGCACTTGAAATTACTTCTAGCGAACGAAGAGTAATGTCTCCTAAATTTCCAATAGGAGTTGGAACAAATGACAACAAGTTATTTGTTGAAATTATATCGCTTGTTGAATTTGTCGATTCTACCTGTTGTATCAACAACTTTTTCTGAACCTGTGTAGAATGGATGACAAGCACCACAAATATCTACTCTGATTTCAGCAGAAAGACTTTTTGTTTTAAATTCATTTCCACAAGCACAATTTACAGTTGTTTCAATGTAATCTGGGTGAATTCCCTTTTTCATAAATCTACCTTTTTTATTTTATATAGTCCGAAATTGTAACAAAAAATCAACTTAAAACTCAACCACACTATTTTTAGGGGACTGACCTAATAGCTCTTAATAAAAGATGAACTATTCGGAGATAAAATCACAAAGTTCTTACAATGGCTCTTTGACCTATATTTCATCATTTAATTTAAAAATTAGCTCTTTTTGTTATTCTGTTAATCTTTTGCATGGCTTATATTTCTTTATTGTATTCATGGTCAGAATTATAACAAGTTAGTCAGCCCCCCTTTTTTCTCAACAGTAAGAAGTCCTCTTTAATTGCTTGGCACAGAATTGCATTTACATAAAACTATATTGTATATTTAAAGTAATTGGCTATTGATATTTAAAATTATCATTTTACTTTAATATTATATGGGGATTTATATTTATGAGGAAAGAAGATGAAAAAGCTAACTCTATTGAGACAATTCACTTAAAATCAAAATTATTAGAACTTAAAACAGAAGATAATGTAGAAATACTTATCGATGTTCAAGCACTCTTAAAATCCCCTGCTGGTTCTGATGAAGCATATTTTAAAATTACAGATATTGCTAAAAAGTTTGGAAAAGAAGCTAGAGAAATAACAAAGTTAGCATCAATACAAGATTATATTTTCGTCTTAAAAGAAGAATTTAAAGTAAAACCTAAGATTGTAAAGAGGGGAAAATATCAAGGAGGAACTTGGCTTCATTACAAACTTTTAAAACCATTTTTAAGATGGGTTTTGCCTACAAAAGATTATGCAAAATTAGAAGTTAGTGGAAAACTTGATTTTATTTTTTATAAACAAGAAGACTTAAAGTCTGTTTATGTTGTTGAAACAGAAGACAATAGAATTAAAATTGGAATTTCATCAAATATTAATAAACGATTTTCTGAAATTCAGAATGCCATAGGATTAAAAATTATTAATTCAATTTCTTCTGTAAAAGTTGATAATGCCTATTTAATTGAACAAACTCTTTTAACTTATTTTGATGATTTTCGTCAAAATGGTGAATGGTTGAAAGATGTTAAATTCAAAAAAGTTTCTCAAAAAATGCTAGAACTTTTTCATCGATATTTTTTAAATGATTTTGAAATAAAGAATAATGAAATTAAAATTTTAAATTGAAGTTGAATAAAGATATGAATGGCTATATTAAATATGGTGAAATTTACGATTATGAAACTTTGAAAAAGAAGATATTGGGGAAAAAGTAGAAACAAATTTTGAAAGATAATTTAATAAAAAAGACTTGTAAAGATTTTGGAATAACACAAAAAGAGTTAGCTGAAATGATAGGGCTAACAGATAGAACATTATCAAAGTATGCTACGAATGAACATATTCCAAAAAATATTATTAACCATATCAATCTATTAGTAGAAAATAGTTATTACAAAGAGATGTTTGAGAGTTTACAAACCACAATTCAAAAAGCCCAGAAAATAGTAGAAAATATTAGAAAATAGTAGATTTATTCTATAATTCTTTCAAAAAAAGGGCTTTTATGAGTTACGATGATAAAAAACAGAAACTTTTGGAAAAAAGTGAAAAGCTAAATGAAGCTATCGAATCAGTTTTTAAGAGTGATAAAGATGGCTTGGTTTTAAAACCTCATCACAAAATAGAAGTTGAAGAGCTTCAAAAACAGAGTAAAACTATTCTTGGGAAAATTCAAAAAGGTGAATTTGAAATTGCTGTTATTGGTCAAGAAGATAGTGGGAAAAGTTCACTTCTGAATGCACTTATCAAAACTGATATTTTTCCATCAAATAGTGGTCGAACAACTTACACATCTACAAAATTGATTTCTGGAAAAGAGGATAAAGCAGAAGTTAAACTTTATACATTTAATGAATTTGAAGATATTTTTATTTCTCGTTTAGAAGCGATTGGAGTTGATGAAAAACTTGCAAAAGAGAAAGGTTTTAGGAATTTTTCTCCAAATTTAAACTCTTACAAAAATGAGAAAAACAATACCGACATCAAAGACTTAATTGAAGATGCAGAAGAGACTCTAAATTTTAGAGATGAAATTATAGAACTTTTGGAAGAAAAAGGTGGTGAAACCGTATCTTTTGATGAAACAAAACTCAAAGATGTGAAAGAATATATAACTGGAACTGAAAACGATAAAAGTAAGCCTCGTGCTACAAAAGAGATAGTTATCTACTCTTCAAAACTCAATGCAATGCCAAACTCTATTATTTATGATGTTCCTGGTTTTAACTCTCCTACGAAACTTCACAAAGAGCAAACAGCCAAAATGTTGAAAGAGTCAGACTCTATTATTTTTATCACTGATGTTAGTAGTCCAAATTTAAAAGGTGATGAACTTCAAACTCTCTCAAAAGGTGATGATATTTACGGAGTTTCTCTAAAAGATAAGGTTTTTGTTTTTGGAAACAAATATGACAGAGCAAACAACGAAAAAGAAGCTGAAGACAATGAAAAAAAGTTTAAAAAAGATGTTTTAGAAAAGATGTTTTAGAAAAGAGAGCTATCGGAGATGAAAAACGATTTTTTGTTGGTTCTGCTGGTAAGTATCTTGACGAAAATGGAATTGGAGATATTAAAATTGAGAATATTCCAAATTGGGCAAAATCAAATATTGATGAGTTTCGTAAAGAGATAGAGAGTTACTATCAATTTGATCGTTTTGAAGTTTTAAAGCGAAAAATCGAAAATACTCAACAAGAGACTCTAAAAGTTTTTGAAGAGATAAAAAATTCAATTTCACTTCCTGAAAGAATTTCAAGACGAACTTTAGAACGAAAAATCGAAGATGAAGCAAAAACTAATCTTAGAAAAAAACTTGAAGCAAACCTAAGCCAAATCAAAGTTGATTTGAAAAGTGAATTTGCAGAAAATCTATATTTCTCAAATGGTTTCACTGAAAAAGTGCCAAGCTACTTTTCTGAAATAGATATGAGTTTTATTGAAAAACATATTCCAAAATATGAGGATAATTTTGACTCAATAAATCGTAAAATCAGAGAAGATTATCTTCATAACCAATTCTTAGAAGATTTCTCAAATCTCGTAAAAGAGATAGTTGATAACAGAGTCGATGAGGTGCAAGATAGAGTTTTTAAAGCTTTTGTTTCAGCAATTGGAAATAGTTCAGAAATCGAAAAAATGGCAAAACAGGTCTTTATTTTTGAACAGCAAAGTGGAAAATTTGACTATCTTTTTGAAAGATTCGGTAGAAAAATGTTAGATTTAATTATCTATAATCCTATTATGGGTTCAAAACGGGAAGAGGATTATAAAATTTATAGAGATGAATTTTTATATTTAGATAGCAAATATAAAAAAGATGGTCGAATCCTAAATATGGTTATTTCTGGAAAAGATGAAGCTCTCTCAAGTGGAAACAGCTTAGAAGTTTTTAAAAATGACTTTAATTCTGCTATTCAGAAACTTTCAGATTCTCCAAAAGAGTTTGCTGAAACTTGCTTAAATTCTCTCTTTCCACAACTTGAAGAGTTAGCAAAAATAGATGAGAGTTTTGATGATAAAGAGCTTTTTGGAAATCGAAGAGGAAATTACTCTCGTGAAGATGTTTTAGAGGAGATAAACAGAGATGTTAAAAACTTTAAAACTGTTTTAATTGAGGCTGTAATCCCAATTCTTGATTTAGAAACTGTCTTTATCAAACGAGTTGAAAAAGAGATTTTGGTGATGATTTCAAAACTTGACTCACCTGAAATCAACGATTTTGTTCTCAACTCACTCGATATTTATCTTGAAAAAGAGTTAGCAAATATCGATGAAAAAGTCGAAGACTACAAACGAAAAAAAGAGATTTTAGAGACAATCGAAAATTTCTTAAACTCACAAAATTAAAATAAAGGGAGTTTTGCCCCTCTAAGAAAAGGATTAAAAAATGGAAAATTGGGAAATCAGATTAAAAAACTGGGCAGATAAAAACGGAGTTACAACAAAGTTTGGAGATTGGCAAAATCTACAAAACTTAACATCGCTTTTTTTGGATAGAAATAATTTAAAAGAGTTCCCATTAAAAGAGTTGCCTCCTGAAATTGGAAATCTAAAAAACTTAACATCGCTTTATTTTAGAAATAATGATTTAAAAGAGTTGTCACCAGAAATTGGAAATCTACAAAACTTAACATCGCTTTATTTAAGCCATAACAATTTAGAAGAGTTGCCTCCTGAAATTGGAAATCTTCAAAACTTAACATCGCTTAGTTTAAGCTTTATCAATTTAAAAGAGTTACCACCTGAAATTGGAAATCTTCAAAACTTAACAGAACTTGGTTTAAGTGGTAATAATTTAAAAGAGTTGCCACCAGAAATTGGAAATCTTCAAAACTTAACATCGCTTTTTTTAAGCAATAACAATTTAAAAGAGTTACCACCTGAAATTGGAAATCTTCAAAACTTAACATCGCTTTATTTAGACAATAACAATTTAAAAGAGTTACCACCTGAAATTGGAAATCTTCAAAACTTAGAGGTGCTTCGTTTAGACAATAACAATTTAAAAGAGTTGCCACCAGAAATTGGAAATCTTCAAAACTTAACAGAGCTTTGGTTAACAGATAAAAAATCAGAAAGAGATAAAGATGAAACGGTTTTTGATTTCTTTATTCGTGCTGGAGGCGATAAGATTAACATTCAAAAAAAAGTATCTCTTTCTGTAATGCTTCGGTTCTTTAAAAGCAAAGGCTTTTTAAAAAATAATAAAAATAGAGATATAGCTTTACAAAAGTTTGAAGAAATTTATGAAAATGAGATTTTTATCTACACTGATACTCTTGAAGTTATTCCAAAATATTACAGCAAAATAGTTGAAGTTTTAGAAGATTCAATTAAGAAAGAGTTTGAAGAGTTAGAAAATAGTTTTGATAAAAATTCCCCTCTGCAAAAAAAGGAGTTTGAAAAAAGGTATCAAACACTTAAAGATCACTACACAGAATTTGAGTATCCACTTGAAAGAGAAGAGAATGAAAAAAAAGATAAATTAGAAATGATAGAAGAAGAAAATGAAACTCTAAAATCTGAAAATGCCGAACTTCAAGCAAAATTAGACCTCATCGAACAAGAGAAAAAAGAGACTGCTGAAATAGTTGCACGAATTGGAGAGAAGTTTTTCAAATGAGTGTTCAAGAATTTTTAGAAAATATAACTTTAGAAGAACTTGAGGAACTTCGACAAAAGAAATTAGAAATGGTGGGTGAAATCCCATCTTTTTCATACTCAAAAATCAGAAAAGAGGATTTAGAGAATCTTTTTGTTTTGGAACGAAACTTTGACAAAACAGTTTTTAGCTCTTGGTTTGAAAATCATTTAGAAATCTGTGAAGAGACAAAAGAGTTTTTAAGAGATTTGCTAAAAAAAGAGTCAGACTTCATTCAAATTTACAAAGAAGAAGATTTAAAAGTTAAATTTTTGAGTCCAATTCTAAATCGAGTTGATTTTAAAATTAAATATCAAATTCGGGATTTTTACGAAGAAAACCTACTTTACAAAACTGATAAATTTATTCTAAATGGAACTACTGATTTTTTGGTTTCAAAAGGTTTTGAACGGGCTGAAAAACCATATTTTTTTATTCAAGAATTCAAAAAAGGTCGAGAATTTTCAGACCCAGAACCTCAACTTTTAGCTGAATTGATTGCAGGTTTAGAGATTTCCAAAGCTTCTCAAATTCATGGAGCTTATATTATTGGCTCACTCTGGACATTTGTAGTTTTAGAAAAAGTTGAAATTGAGAAATATCGTTACTCTATTTCTGATGAATTCAATTCAAAAAGAGAGAGTGAACTTTTTGAAATCTATAAAAATCTACTGTTTGTAAAAAATGAGATTGAGAAGAGTTTAAAATGAGTGTTCAAGAATTTTTAGAAAATATCACTTTAGAAGAGTTAGAAGAACTTCGACAAAAAAAGCTAGAAATGGTAGGAGAAATCCCATCTTTTTCCTATTCTAAAATCAGGTTTTCGGACTTAGAGAACTTAGTAAATTTACAACACTCTTTAAAAGGTTTAAGATTTAAATCTTGGTTTGAAAATAGTCTGAATATTTCAAAAGAGACAGAAGAGTTTTTAGAGAGACTTTTAGTTAGAAATGCAGATTTAATCAAGTATTTTGATGAAGAGGATCTAAAAGTCCATTTTTTAACTCCTCTTTTTTTGAAAGTAGATTTTTTCTCTCTTGAAAAAGAGCAGAGAGATTTTTACAATGAAAGAGTTACTTATAAAACTGATAGATTTATTCTAAATGGAGAGGTAGATTTTGTTTTTTCAAAAGGTATTTTCAAAAGTCAAACCCCATATTTCTTTATTCAGGAATTCAAAGAGGGAAAGAGTCCATCTGATCCAGAACCCCAACTTTTAGCTGAATTGATAGCAGGTGTAGAGTTAAATAGTTGGAAAGAGATAAAAGGTGCTTATATTGTTGGTGCAATTTGGAACTTTGTCATTTTAGAAAAAGTTGGTGAAAACTCATATCAATATTTTGTTTCTGAAAATTTTGACTCAACAAAAATAGAGGATTTGAAAAACATCTACAAAAATCTACTATTTATTAAAGATGAGGTGATGAAACTTGACTAAAAAAGAGTGTAAAGAGCTGATAGAAAAACTTCCTGATTCTATTTCAGAAAATGAAAAAAGAGAAATTCAAAAGATTTTAAAACGAATTAATGAGAGGTTTTTTAACACCTCATCAGAAAATAAAAAGATTGTTTTTGATGAAGATCAATTAATAGCGATAAACTCTAAATCTAAAAATATTCTATTGAAGGCTCGTGCTGGAAGTGGAAAAACTGCTGTTCTGGTCGAAAGAGCTAAAAGACTTTTAAATAATCGTGAAAAGGTTTTGCTTCTCGCTTTTAATAAAAAAGCCTCTCTCGAAATGAAAAAACGGCTCGGTAACGGTTTTCAGAACTCAAAAACTTTTCACTCTTTCGCCTCTTCGATTGTAAAATCAAAAGATAATATTCTAATGGATAGAGAACTACTTTTATATATTCAAAATTTTATTCCTAAAAGTCAATTATCTAAAATTGGAAATGATGAGATTTCTCAAAAAAAAGAGAGTTTATCTCCTGATTATTTTGTGAAATATATTCGTAATCGTTCAGACTACTCTTTAAGTGGTGATAAGATTAAATCAAAAGGTGAAAAACTGATTGCTAATTTTCTTTTTGAACACGATAAAAAATCTCTTGAAATTCCAACTATTGATCCTGAAAATAATCGTGAAGAGTTTGAAAAAATATTAAAATCAAAACTTCAAAAAAGTGGAATTAAATTGAAAAAACTTTCAGATTCAGAAATAGAAAATAGAGTTTTAGCAAATTTTCCAACTATTTATAAAACCACTGAACGAATAGAAAAATATATCTCAATTGCAAAATCTAAAAACTGGAAACCCGAAAAATTAGATCAAAAAATTCAAAATTTTTCAGAAGAGAGAGAGTTTTTAAAACTTGCTAACTCTGTTTATAAGAGATATGAAGATAGCAACAAAACAGATTTTAATGATCTCTTAATTCGTGCAACTCAAAAAGTCTCAAAACTAAATTTAGATCATATTTTGATTGATGAATTTCAAGATTTTAATCCACTTTTTAATGGTTTAATTCAGAGAGTTTTAGAGTTAAATCCTAAAATTAATATTTTTGCAGTTGGTGATGATTGGCAAGGAATTAACGGTTTTGCAGGAGCTGATCTAAAATATTTTATAAATTTTAATGAATATTTCGATAATCCAGAAATCTTAAAAATGAGAAAAAACTATCGTAGCAGAAAAGCAATAGTTGATTTTGGAAATAAAATTATGAGTGCTTCAGAAGATGAGAAAGCTATTTCGGTTCTTGATGGCGGTGAAATTATAGAAAATAACAAATTTCCAAAAGATAGAGATTTAACTTTTATTACAAGATCAAATTCTGAAAAAAGCAAATTTCAAGATAAAAATATCACTGAAAAGATAACTGCTCATAAATCCAAAGGCTTACAATTTGATGAGGTGCTTCTTCAAAAAGATAGTTTTGAAAATAATAAAACTCACTCTGAAAATAGATTTTTCAAGATTTTTGGCAAAACTGATGATGAAATCAAAGCTGAAGAGAAACGACTTTTTTATGTGGCTATAACAAGAGCAAAAGATAAATTATATTTGATTTAAGGTTTCCCCTTTCGGGGGAAAGAAATTACAAGCTGTAATTTTCGATTTCGTGGAAATTCAAATATTTGTAAATATCTGCTTCTTTTCCTGCAATTTTTTCAGGAACGATTTTCAGATATTCCTCTTTTGATGGAAGTCTTCCAAGCATTGAAGCAACTGCTGCTAATTCCGCTGAACCAAGATAAACTTTCGCACCTTTTAGAACTTCTCCTAATAAACTAAAACTTCAGAAATAGTTGCAACATCGTTTAGTCGTTGTAATGTGAAATTGCTTTTTATATTATTCAAAATTTATTTGCATATTAAAATATTTATATTTAAATGATTAAGGAAATAAAAATGTTAGAAATTAAAGATAATTCTAAAAATATTGAAGAAATTAATTTAAAAACCAAGTTGCTTATTTTAGAAACAAAGAATGGTGAAATTCTTGTTGATGTACAAGCTCTTTTAAAAGCACCAATTGGTAGTGAAGAAGCATATTTTAGAGCAACAGGAATTGCACAAGCATATAAAAAAGATATTCGAGATTTTTTAAGACTTGATGGAACTATCGAATATATCGATATTTTAAAAGAAGAATTAAAAGTAGAACCTATGATTATAAAGAGAGGGAAATATCAAGGTGGAACTTGGCTTTATTATAAACTTTTCAAACCTTTTTTAAGATGGGTTTTACCATTCAAAGATTATGCAAAATTAGAAGTTAGTGGACAACTTGAATTTCAGTTTTCACAAAATAGAGTTTTAAAATCTGTTTATGTTCTTAAAACAGAAGATAATCGAATAAAAGTAGGGATTTCTTCAAATGCTGAAAAAAGATTTTCTCAAATTAAAAACTCAACTGGACTAAATCTAATAAACACTATCTATTCTGAAAAAGTTGAAAATGCCTATTTAATAGAACAGACTCTTTTAACTTACTTTGATGACTATCGACAAAATGGAGAATGGCTTAACGGAGTTGGTTTTGAAAGAAGTTGTTGAAGAAC
>AKKQ01000015.1 GCA_000276965.1 Thiovulum sp. ES
TACCTATTGGTTTAAAACAAAACTATCTTAGCAGACATTGGTTCTTATTTGGAGATCATTAAGTCTAATTCCAAAGAACGAACTTTTGACTCCAAAGAACGAACTTTTGATTCTAAAGAACTAACTTTTGATTCTAAAGAACTAACTTTATCAGCCTTTTTACATACCTCATATATTTTCTTCTCTAATTTACATGTTTCTGATTTATCTAAACTAAACATGCAATCTGGCATAGAACAATAAGCACCAAGTTGAGAAAAGCTTGTTCCGAGAATTGCAAAACCGAGAAAAACTTTTTTGAAATTGTTTTGTATTTCCATTAAAAACCCTTTTTTTGTAGTTTTACTCAAAATTTTGAGCTTCCCAATTGTAAAAAAAAACAATAATTTGTCAAGTCGGAAAAAGCGATAAAATTTCAAAAAGTGCATGGAGGATTTTTTGGAACAAAAAGAGGCAAAAAATGAAGAGAACCTTGTAAAAAAAACTTGCCGAGAACTTGGAATAACTCAAAAGGAGTTGGCTGAATATTTTGGTGTTACACCAAAAGCAGTTTCAAACTGGGCAACACAAAAACATAAATTACCCACAAATTTCTACTTTCTAATTGATTTAATAAAAACACAAAGAAAATATAATTCTTTAATGAATGCAATTAACAATCATTAAAACTTGACTTATTAACGAAACTTCTATAAAATTCTTAAATCAAAGAGAAATCCTTAACCTTTCCTCTTTGAAATAAATGAACAAGGTTTAATTTTGAACCTAATCACAAAAAATTTTAACACAACAGATATAAGAATTCTATTAATTGATGGTAGAGAATATTTTGTTGCAAAAGACACAGCTCTTTTATTAGGCTACTCAAATACTAACGATGCAATTTCTCGACATTGTAAAAAAGCAAAATCTGTAAGAGATTTTTTAAGGGATCAAAGAACACTACCCCTTGATTTAAATGGGGTCGGGAATTTAGATATTCAGACAAAATTAATTCCAGAGTCCGATGTTTGGCGATTAGTTATCAAATCAAAACTTCCAGAAACTGAAAAGATTGAAGAGTGGATCATGGAAGAAGTTTTACCATCAATCCGAAAAACGGGATCGTATTCTTTGCAAAAAAGTGAAACAAATCTTGTTGAAGAAATTTCACTTTCTGAAATTGTCGAACAGACTGAAAAAGCTGTTGAAGTGATGAAACTTTTGGAAAATAGAAATGCTTTTGAACTTTTCCAAATTGACCAAATCGCAGGAAAATTTTCACCAACAAAACTTCTAAACATTGATTTTTCTCAAACATATTTTTTGCCGACTGAAATTGGAAAAATTTTAGGAATTTCTGGAGCAGAAGTGAATTTGATTTTGGAAAAGAGAGGCTTTCAATTTCGAGATGAAAATGGAATTTGGCGACCGACCTCATCGGGAAAAGAGTTCTGCTTAGAAATTGGAAATCAATTCAATCAACTCAAATGGAGAATTTCCACAATTCTTTAATTCTCAAGTTTGTCGGGGTTTTCCCGACAAAAAAGAGTTTTAGAATTTAGCTTGAATTTTTCCAACAACACTTGGGTCTTCAAGAGTTGAAGTATCTTGAGTGATTTCCTCACCTTTTACAATCGACCGTAGAATTCTTCTCATGATTTTTCCGCTTCGTGTTTTTGGCAGTCCCGGAACAATCACAATTTCATCACATTTTGCAATCGGGCCAATCTCTTTTACGATAATTTTGTTGAGTTCTTTGAGAAGTTCAACATCTTCACCAAGAGTATCTTCCGACTTGATTACGATGTAAGCAAAAACAGCATCACCTTTTACAGGATGAGGTTTTCCAACAACAGCAACTTCTGCTACATTTTCGTGATGACCAATTGCTGATTCAATTTCCGCAGTTCCCATTCTGTGTCCAGAAACATTAATTACATCGTCAGTTCGACCTGTGATAACGATGTATCCGTTTTCGTCATACATTGCACCATCACCTGAAAAATAGACTGGTTTTCCATCTTTTTTCGCATCGCCAAAGTATGATTTTTTGAATCTCTCTGGATCATTCCAAATTGTTCGGATCATTGAAGGCCATGGTTTTGTAATACAAAGAAGACCTTTTTCACCCTCTGGCATTTTTTCACCGTTTTCATCAATAATTTCAGCCGTGATTCCTGGAAGTGGATTTGTCGCCGACCCTGGTTTAATTGGAGTTGCAAAAGGAAGTGGAGAAACCATATGTCCGCCTGTTTCTGTTTGCCACCAAGTATCCACGATTGGACATTTTCCGCCACCAATTTCATTGTAATACCAAAGCCAAGCATCTGGATTAATTGGCTCACCAACTGTTCCAAGAACTCGAAGTGATGATAAATCATATTTTGCTGGTTCGTCCGCACCTTGTTTGTGAAGAAGTCGAATTGCTGTTGGTGCTGTGTAGAACTGATTTACTTGATATTCCTCAATCATTTTCCACCATCGACCCGCATCTGGATAGAGTGGCACACCCTCAAACATAACAGTTGTCGCACCCATTGCAAGTGGTCCATAAACAATATATGTGTGTCCAGTAATCCAACCAACATCAGCAGTACACCAATATGTGTCGTTTTCCCGAACATCAAATACATTTTCCATTGTTGTTTGTGCATGTAAAATATATCCAGCTTGAGAATGCTGAACACCTTTCGGTTTTCCTGTTGATCCTGAAGTGTAAAGTAGGAAAAGTGGGTCTTCAGAATCCATGATTTCAGGTTCGCAAATTGGAGACTCATCTTTTACAAGCTCTTGATACGAGAAATCTCGACCAGCTTCCCAATGAATTTCTTCGCCGTTTCTCTCAACAACTAGAACTTTTTTAACACTTTCACAACCAGTTGAAAGAGCTTCATCAACAACAGGTTTTAGAAGATACGGTTTTCCTCTTCTGTATGCTCCGTCAGTCGTTACAACAAGTTTTGCTTCTGCATCAATAATTCGGTCTCGGAGTGCATCAGCAGAGAAACCACCAAATACAACAGAGTGAATTGCCCCAATTCTTGCAACTGCTAACATCATCACAGCAGTTTCAGGAATCATCGGCATATAAATTACGACTCGGTCGCCTTTTTGAATTCCAAATTTATTTTTTAATAGGTTTGCAGTTTTATTTACTTCGTAGTAGAGTTCTCGATATGTAATAACTTTTTGATCTCCGAGTTCTCCCTCGAAAATAATTGCAGCTTTATTTTTTCTTGTCTCTAAGTGTCGGTCAATACACTGATAGGAAACATTTAATTTTCCGTTTTTGAACCATTTATAAAACGGTGCATCGCCTTCATCAAGAACCTCATCGAACGGTTCAAACCAAGTGATTTTTTCTTTAGCTAAATCACCCCAAAATTTTTCATAATCATTATTTGCATCTGCGACCATGTTTTCATATTCACAGATATTTTTAACCCTAGCTTTTTTTGCCTCGTCTCTGTTCGGTTGATACAGCTTTTCCATTTTCAAAGTTCCTAATAATTTAGTTACAAGCGAAATATATCATTTTTTTCACTCTTAAAAAAATAGACTTTGCTAATGAGTTTCATTATTTTAAATAATCTGCAATTCCCAAATTTCCCCGTGATAGAGCAATATCAAAAGCTGTTAAATTATGTTTTGTTTTTGCATTTTTATCCGCTCCAATATTCAGTAAAAATTTCACGATTTCTAAATTATTTGAGAAAGATGCTTGATGAAGTGGAGTAACTCCTTCACTATTTTCATGTTCAAAATCTGCACCATTTAAAAGCAATAACTTGGCAATTTTGTTTCTTTTTTGAGAAATCGCATAAGTTAAAGGTGTTCGATCTCGATTATCTTCACAATCAACTTCAGCCCCCCGTTTCACTAAAAATTCGACAAGTTCCAAATTTCTCATTTTTACCGCAAGATGCAATGGTGTTAATCCTGCTTCTGTCGTCTCTTCAATTTTTGAAATATTATTTTCTAAAATTTGAGAAAGTGTTTCTCTGTTTTCTTCATAAATTGCACGATGAATCTCTTTCCAATTTCCACCAGAAAGTAAAATTGGTAGGAGTATAAATAATATTTTCATTTTTAGCCTTTTTCACAATATTATCGTTTCTAGGAAAAAAATGGAATTTTTATTTTAAAATCTCTATAAGCATTCTTAAAGTAGAATCTTTAAATTAAATGTAAAATATTTATTAATTTTAAATTTGTTCCGAATTGAAAATATTGGTTTTTGGGTTATGAATTAGCCTTTTTCCATTCTGTGAAGTTTAGAAAAATAAAAAGCCTTTCGAGTTCCGTAAGCATTTGCGATAAGGTTAGTTAGGAAGCCTCCACTTTAAATCTAATCTAAGTGGTGGATATTTCACGAGATAATACTAGGATTTTTTTCCAATCAAATTTATCTGGAGAGTTTTATGACAATCGAAGAAAAAAAAATCACTGAACTTGAAGAAGAACTTAAGTTTTACAGAGAGGCTTTAGGGACTTATATTGGAAAGCCTTTTGCACTTTTCAAAAATTCTCAACTAGCCTATCTATCAGAAGAAGCTGAAGATAAAAGGCTTGACAAATATCAAAGTCTTATGCTTTCAGGGACTCAAGAAATTTTAGGCGATACTTTTACCGCTGTTGTTTCTGAAAAGAGAGTCAAAAGATCAGAAGGTTTCAAACTTTTTGAAGTAGATATTAAAAACGACGTCTATAATCAAGAAGAGGGTCCAATGAGTGACGAAGAGAGATTTAAAAGAATTAAAGATATTCGACAGGATATTATTTTTGAAGCTCTCTCAGATGCACAAAAACTTCTTGATAATCTTCTTGGTGATATGCAATTCCTTGTTGAAGAATCTCAAGGAACTGCCGACAGCTCTGCTGAGGGAATGAAAAATATTGAAAGTATCTATAAAGATACAGCACATCTTTCTGAAAATGTTAAAGAGAGTGTTGCTGTTATGGATAAATTAAATAATAGCAGTCTCTCTATTCAAGAAGTTCTTGCCCTTATTGATGATGTTGCAGATCAGACAAATCTTCTTGCACTTAATGCTGCAATTGAAGCAGCTCGGGCTGGTGAGCATGGTCGAGGATTCTCTGTTGTTGCTGAGCAGATTCGAGGACTTGCCGAAAAAACACAAAAAGCAACTCAAGATATTGGTGATGTTATTGGTGTTATGACAATGGATATTGATAAATCTCGAAGAAAAACAAACTCTATTAATGATTTGGTTCAAACAATTCAACATGATGTTACAAATGTCAGAAACCTCATCATTCAATTTAAAGGGAACTCTTCGAGAACTTCTTTCAAAGTTAAAGATATTTCTTACAATATTTTCTCTGAACTTGCCAAGTTTGACCATGTTATTTTCAAAAATAATCTTTATACTTATTTTCTTAAAGAGTCTCAAGGATTCTCAGCAGGAGATCACTTTAGTTGCCGACTTGGAAAATGGTACTACCATGGAACTGGTCGAGATACTTTTGTGGATACAGAATCATTCAAACATCTTGAACTTCCACATGCTACTGTTCATAAAGAGGCACATACGGTTGTTGAACTTATGGAGAAAGATACAATTTCTCTTGATGAAGCTCTTATTCACTTTATGAATATTGAAGAAGCAAGTAAAGATGTTTTCAGAATTCTTGATGAAATCGTAAAAGAGAAATCAAGTATGACCGTTGGTGATGCCGTTGATATTCTTTTTTCAGTTGATACTGCTCCAAGAGTTAAAAAGAAAAAAGTTAAAAGCGGTGCGAAAGGTTTCGTATAGAATCAAGCTTATGCTAAAATAGTTTAAGCAAATTTGTGAGAAAAATTTCTCACAAAAAAATAGAATTAAAAGGATTTTTTTGAAAAAAGTTGCAATTGTTGATGATGAATTAGAAATACTTAATATGTTAGAGAGACTCTTGAATAGAGAAAAAAATATCGAAGTTAGAGTTTTTAGTAATCCTGAAAATGCAATCGAAGAAGTTAAAGATGGTATTTTTGACTTGGTAATGCTCGATATTATGATGCCTCAAATGAATGGAATTGAATTTTTAAAAGCTATGAGAACGAAAAATCATAAAACAAAAGTTATTATGATGACTGCTCACTCTACACTTGATAGGGTTTTAAACTCTCACCAGAGCGGAGCAGATGACTATATTTTAAAACCTTTTAAAAGTCTTCCAAAAATTCTTGACAAAGTTAGAGAAACTCTAGCTTAACATCAAACTTAAAACCAGTTAGAAAACTGGTTTCCCACTAATTTTTCAGAGAACAGCTCTTGTGAAAAAAATCTAAAAAACTATCTTTTATACTCATATTTTGAATATTTTGATGCCCAACTTCAGAAAACTCTTTTCTCAATTTCTCATTTTCAATAAGTTCGGAAATTTTTTCGATCCACATATCTTTTTCAATTGGCAAAACAAAGGCACTTTGCCCATTTTTAACAACAGTTTTTGGACCTCCGATGTTTGAAACAATTGCAGGTAATCCAGAGGACTGAGCCTCCATAACACTTTGTCCAAGTGTGTCGTTAATAGATGGAAAAAGAAAGAAATCGGAAGATGCATAAATTTTAGAAAGTTCTTCGCCACCACGATAGCCTAAAAAGTGAATTCCAAATTCCGACAAATCTCCAAATTTCTCTTTTCCATCACCAACAACAATTAGCGATGAGGTTTTGTCTCCGCTTCTTTTTTTAAACTCTTTCCAAATTTCTAAGAGAAAAGGGAAATTCTTTTCTGGAGTGAGACGACCAACATAAAGAGCTTTGATAGAATTTTTTTGAATTTGTAATCTTTTCCAAATGACCTCATCGGCAAATTTTGTGTGAAAAGAGTTTGTGTCAATTCCAGCTTTTAAAACATAAATTTTCTCTTTTGAAACTCCAATACTTTCAGAAATATGCGGAATATAACTTTCAGAACGAGAAAAAACTGCGGTGAAATCTTTGTAGAAATTTTTTAAAACTTTTTTAGTAATCCACCGAAGCAGAGAACTTTTTGTATTGTCGTAAATAAATTCTGGAAAATCGGTATGATAGACTCCCGCCATTGGAATTCCAAATTTTTTTGCAATTTTCCGACCAGAAAATCCAACTAATCCAGGTGTTGAAATGTGGATGAGGTCGGGCTTAAATTCCCGAACTATTTTTTCAAACTCTTTTTTTCTCGGAATTACTAAATCAAGTTCTTTGTAAAAAGGCATCTCTATTTTAAATAGTGGTTTTGTGTTGAAAAATAGAGAGTCGTCGCATCGAGTTTTTGTTGTTGATGTTACAACTCGAAAATCTACTTTTAAGTCTTTTGAGAGTTGTGAATAGTTTTGGAGAAATCTCGAGACTCCATTTGCATCACAAACCGTGTCCGAAAAAAGTAGAATGCGACAATTCACTAATCAAGTCTCATGACAAAACTTTTTGGCTCTTTCGCCTCAAATGAGTATCCTAAAAGTTCGGTTTTTTTTGAGTGCAACATAAGTCTTTCATACTCTTTTCCGCCGTAAATTCTATCCCCTAAAATTGGGTATCCCGCAGATTGTAAATGGACACGAATCTGATGAGTCCGTCCAGTCTCAATTAGAACTTTTACTTTGCTGTATTTTCCGTGAATTGAAATTGGTTCAACTTTTGTAATTGCCTCTTCTCCATTTTTAGAAACAGAAACAACGGCACGACCGCCTCGACGATCTTTTTTTAATCGCTTATCAATTTCAAAAGGCTCGGCGATTCGACCAGAAACTACCGCAACATACTCTTTATAAACATCTCGTTTTTTAAAAGTCTCAATCACTTTTTTCTGATACTCTTTGTTTCGACTAAGTAAAAGAATTCCGCTTGTGTCTCGATCAAGTCGATTTAGTAAAAAAGCATCTTTTACTTTTTTTTCCGCCTCTTCTGATTCCATAAAAACGGGTTTATTTACCGCAATTATGTTTTCGTCTTCAAAAATAAATTGTAATTTCTCAACTCGTTGCACCTTAAAACGGCTAGTTTTTGGAACTTCTGCTCTTGCAATTGCAACTCGTCGCCCTTGTAAAAAGACAACTCCATTGTCAATCAATTTTTTTGCTTCGTTATTTGATATTTTTTCTTGTTCTGCTAAAACTTTATATGCTTTTTCATTTGCCATCTATTCGCTACATTCTTCCATTGGGTTTAAAATTTGTGTTCCGTCGAAAATTCTCGTTTCGATTCCGTATGCTTTTGAGTATAAGCAGATTTGATTTAAATCGATGTTTGTACCGTCTGGCACATATTCCAAATTTAAGACTGCTCCAATTTTTGAAAAATCTTCATATTTAATGCAATTTTCATCTTGATAACAGTTATTTGAAAAAATCAAATCCGCAAAAAGTGTGTGAGAGTAGATTTGATCTTCAACATCGCTAAAACCCGCAAACACATTATTTTCGTGTGCTTTTCCGCTTAAAAATCTATTATACGAAATTTGATCATCTTCAGTGATTTCAAATCCAGTATCATCTTTCCAAGATGAGACTTCAGTAAAAAGGACTCCGTCGCAACCAATATTTGAGGCAATTTTTATTCTTTCTCTCATAATAATTTGCACCTCATCGGAGTTTATATCAACCCAATAAGTTCTATTATCGTCTCGGATTTTTCCAACTGCGATTTCTGGATATGGGTGATCCTCAATTTGAAAATTTCTCTCAATTTCAACATCATAAGCACCAGCCGACATTTTGCAAATAACTTTTGTCTCATCAGAACCTATTTTTTCAACTCGACTTTCTGGATTTGTTAAAAAAAGCTCAACAACATAGAGTTCTACATTTTTTGAAGTTGGTGAATAACTGCTGTCAATATGCCAAGAAGAACGGCTTTTTGGTTCATACCAAACACCGCCATTAGATTTATCTTCAATGTCTAGCATGTCTTTGTTACAGCCAAACAGGAGTAGTGATAAGAAAAAGTATTTTAACAAAACGGAAGCTCCGAAATTTTTTAAGATTCTAGCAAATTTGTCGGAACTAACCTTATTCGTAGAATATCTAAATCTTTTATTTTTTCTTGAATCATGTAAAAAAGAGAATTGTTTTTAATGTAAATGAAAAATTCACCATTATTCATCTCAAAATCAATCTCGGGATTTTTTGAGTAGTCAAGTGTTAAGACTTTTGTCAAATAAATTATCGAGTGTAGTTGTGAAACTGTTTTGTAATCTGGCAGTAAATCATTTCTAAATTCACTATATATTTTTCTTGAGACTGAACTCTTTTTACTGTATCGAATAAGAGTCGCAATAAGAAGAGCATCTTTGTGTGTAATTTGGTAAATAAAACTGTTTAGGATGAGGTGAAAACCACTTTTTGTATTTCCATAAAAATCAACTTTAATACCAATTTCAATCAATTTTGCCGTGTATAAAATTATCTCTTTAAATTCGCTATCCAGTTGAAAAAAATCTTTTGTTTTTTCAAAAATCTTTTCAGATAAATTAAAACGAGTCTTCATAATTTGAATATTTGAAGTGTGAAATTCATCAAGAATATTTCTCAAGCTAGGATTAAAGTTTGATGGAAAAGAACCGCGACTATTTCGTAAAATATCACTAAGAAAAATTCCTTCTCGAATTCCAACACCACTTGTTAAAATCTCTTTTGCTGAAAACAGACTTGCTGTTTCAATAAAAATAAGGAGTCCCCACCGAATTACATCGAGTCTCTCTTTTTTAAATCCAACTTCTTCTAATTCCCAATTCTCTTTTTTAAGAAGTGTATTTATAAAGTTTTGTTCAATCTCATACTCATAGCTGTAATTGTGAATTCTTTGAAGTGGATAATTTTCCCGAATCATGATAACTTTTGCTAAAGCCCGAAGAGTTCCACCAATTCCAATCATCACTTTTTCATGAAAATGAGTAGGAATTTTTTTCAATTCACTCTGGATATATTTTCGACCGCCTTCAAAATCGCTATTCTCTTCAAATAGCTCTTTTAGTCGAACTGTTCCTAAATTTAGTGAGAGTGTCTCAAGAACTTTTCGATTTTCAACAAGTGCAAATTCCGTAGAACCCCCACCAATATCGATTGTTACACCACGGTCAAATTTAAGCAAGTTCGCACAGGCAATTCCACCAAGTAGAGCCTCTTTTTTTCCATCAATAATTTTTATATTTATTCCAAGCTCTTTTTGAACTCGCTGAGTAAAAACTTTTTTGTTTGGTGCATCTCGCAATGCAGATGTTGCAATAGCCAGAATTTTTGAGACTTTGTAAGCTTTTATTACACTCAAAAATCCTGAAAGGGAGAGAAAAGCTCTCTCCATAGGTTTCTCTTGAAGAACTCCCGCCTTTGCATATGCTCCCTCGCCAATCCGCACTCGGCTTTTTGACTCATGAACAATTTTAAATCCAAATCGTGAAGTTCTTTCAAAAATGACAAGCCGAACAGAATTCGACCCAAAATCAATAACAGCTGTTAGCTTCGCCAATTCTACTCTTCGTTCTGAATTTTTTCGTATTTGAATTTTAGTTCAGCAACACTTTCAACATTGTCAGGGTCTGGCTCAAAACAATCAACTGGACAAACTGAAATACAGATTGGCTCATCATAGTCATTAACACACTCTGTGCATCTATCTGGATCAACAATATAAATTGGATCTCCCTCTTCGATTGCTTCAGTTGGACACTCTTCTCGACATGCATCACATGCGATACACTCATCATTAATAAGTAAAGCCATTTTATCTCTTTAAAAAATTTTCGACCTTTTACCAAATTCAAATTGAAATCTAGCTGAAAATCAATTTTTATTTGATTTTTAAAAAATCTTTGTATGGTTGTTTCTCTTTTAAAGTTGGGTGATTATTGTAATGACATTCCATGCAAAGAACTTTCAAATTAGAACTTAAATTATTTCCCTTGTTTTTATCCATGTGGTGAGTGTGAATATATTTTTTCTCATTTGCATTTCTTGGTTTCCAATTACACTCTTGACAAGTATAATTTTGTGCTTTTTTTCTCTCAATTGAAATTTTTCTCCACTCTTTTCTGTATTCATTTGAGACTTCTTGATAGTCCATATCCATACCAGAAACATCAAGACCATCAAAAACAAGTTTCGGAGAGTCTCCATCAATAACAGTTTCAGGTCGAGTTTGAAAATGTTTTTTTAAACTAAAGTAAGAGACATTTAAAGTATTTCTATATTCACCTTTATAAAATTTTCTTTCATCAGAAACTCCCATTTCCTTATAATTTGGATAGAGTTCTTTTACACAAGTTTTACAAACATGTAATTTCTGATCTGAAATAAACTTATCACCAAAAGAGAAATGAAAAGTTCCATCTTGAGAAAGTGAAACTCGATATTTTTCTAAGTTTCCATTATTCTTTTGCATTTCAAGAGCTTTACAATAGTGCAAATGATATTTTGGTAAATTATCTGGAGAATTTTTTTTAACTGAAGTTCTTTGTGCAATGTGAAGAAGAACACGACGACCTTTGTAAAAAAGTCCGTTGTCTGTTCGTATCAAATCTTCAGAATATAAGGCACAACCATTTTCATTTGTAAATTCAATTTCAACACCACTTTTTTCAAGAATTCTGACCTCATCGGCACTCAAATTTTTTGAAAGTGCATTAGCAATAACTTGATTCTCTTCTTGTGATCCTCCAAGCTTAATTCGTTTTTCACCATTTGCCGTTTTTATGGTAATTCTCTCAATAATCTCAATTCCAGAATCCTGAACTAACTTTTTAAAACTACTACCAAAATTAAGCATTTTTAAGATTATCCTTTTTTATTTCATCAACTTTTTAGCATTCTCTAAGAACATGTTGTAGTCTTTTGTGAATTCGCCAGTTATCGCAGAAATTCCATCTCCAAAATCTTGTAATTGTGTTGGTAACTCATTTGAGATTTTGATAATTGTTTCAGAGTGCTGTTGTAAAGTTTCAGAAATTTGAGTTTTCTGATTTTCAAATTCAGTAGAAACAGTATTTAAAGTATTTGTGATTTTTTCACCGTTTTGAGTGATTGCGGAATCAATATCAGTTATTAAAGTTCCCAAGTCCGTTTGTATCGATGAGGTTGCCATTTGGAAATTTGAACCAACATCTTTAATACTTTTCTCAATATTTGGGAAAACCTCTTTTGCTTTTTCAGAAAGTTCAGCATAAGTTGTTAAGTGTCGATTGACCTCATCGATTTGGAATTTATAAGTTTCGATTGTCTCTTTTAATTTGTCGTAAGTCTCAACAACTTCTCCATTTCGAGCTGAAATAGTTTCAAGTGAAGTTTTTGATTTTTCCATTGAATCCATTGAAGTTTTTAGATTACTCTCCATTGCCTCAACAGAACTTTTGTAGTTTTCTTGCCAAGTAACTAAATCAAAAACAGCCTTATTTAACTCTTTGAAATTTTCTCCAAACTGTGTAGTTAATTCGTCATTGAAATCTTGAATAACTTGTTGAAGAGCCTCGATAATATCTTTTGAAGCACCTTCTGAAATTTTTTGGAAAGTCTTATCTAAAAGCAAATTCATATCTTCAAAATTCTTTCCAAAACTCTCAATTAAAGTTTTGTTTTGCTCATTTTGATTTGTTTTTAAATCTGTAATTGCATTTGTGATTTCTGGAAGCTTTGCAAGAGCTTCATTGCTAGTTTCTAACTTTGTATTTAAAGTTTCCAAATTATCCAATTTACTTAAATTATGAAGAGAATCTAGTTTTGTAAGTTTTGTAGAAATATCTGAATTTGATTTTTCAAGTTTTTCAAGAGAATCTAGTTTTTTTACAATTGAATTATTTGATTTTTCAAGATTTTGTAATTTATCAAGTTCTTCTAGTTTTCCTAATTGATTTGCTAAATCTTTTAAACCGTAAAGTTTTTCGCCAAGTTCTTTCAGAGAATCAAGCTTTTTAGAATCTTTTGCAATTTCTGAAAGTTTATTTTCAGTATTTTCAACACGACCATTTAAATTTTTCAATTCTTCACGAATATCTGAAAGAATATCAACAAAATTTTCACTATTCGTAGATGGCTTTTCTCTCCATTTTTCAATAATTGTTAAAAATAGAAATGCAACCATTCCTGCAACAGAAGTCAAAAATGCTGTTGTCAATCCACCTAAAAGAGTTGGCAAAGATTTTTCAACATTTACATAATCAAAGCCCCAAAGTCCTATAACAATTCCGATAAAAGTTCCAAGAACCCCAACAATTGTTACGGTAGATTTAATGCTTGTGTTTCTTTTGTAAAAATATAAAATTTCTGCAAAAAATAGAATTACAATAATTCCTATAATTATTGTAGTTAATAAATCTGTAGTATTCATGCTTCTTCTTTCTTTAAGTTGTGATAAGTGATTCTGATTGTTTCCATCAATTCAAAAATTTCAATTTCATCACCACCTTTTAAAATCAAATCTAGTAAAATTTTGACTTCTGCTCGGAGTGGTCGAGGAAAACGAGAAATATTATAATCTGTCATTTCGAGAGCTTTAATTTCTGAATATCGATTGATTCTTTCAGCAAGAGAACTTAGTGAGACTTTTGTGTGTGGAGATTCAATATATTGCACCAAATCCGTGATTACAGAATTCAGATAACTTTTAAATCTTTTCAATTCATCATCAGAATAATAATTTATTGCAATTAACAAATCAGCTTTTAACTCTTTTCGATAATTTCTCAATTGATTAAAACTTTTAATCGATAGCTTTTTTTGTTGCTCTTTCATTTCGTCAAAAACAATTTGCCCAGCCGTTTTTTGAACTGTTGCAATATGAAGATTTTGAAACATTCTTGAAAACATTCCACTAATCTGCTTTTGAGTTGCACCAAATTTTAACAATTCTCCATAAATTACACTTTTTAATCTTTTGTGTTCCAAATCAAAAAGTTTTCTCTCTTCATAAATTGAATTTGCTTTTTCAACCAAATCGGAAACTTGACTATCAGAAATCTCTTTTGAGATATAAAAACCATTTTTTCTAATTGACGGCAAAACTTCTTTTGTCAGCCATTGCTTAAAGTCTTTTGCCTCAACTTTTTTTGAACCAATAATTGCTGTGTATATACCACTTTCATTTATAAGAGACATTTTTTGAATTCCTCCGAGGGTACGGATTTTTTCCGTCCCCTTATCTTCTACTTCAATTCTTTTGAGCATATTGTTTGTATCAACTTTGCCGTTACTTCGTTGATAACCTAAAATATTTGCCACATCTTTCGCTACAAACCAAAGTTCTTGAATATCCAAATCAACAAAAGTTCTAATCTCTTTTCCCTGAAAAAATTTGAAATTTTCAGGCATTTTTTCTAATTTCTTTAAATTCATTTTACTTCTCATTTATTTTGTTAAAATACTATCAAAAAAATGAGACTCCAAAGATCTGAAATTTCAAACCTAAAAAACTCTATTTTCTTGTTTGACAAAAATGCAAAAATCTATCTTTTTGGCTCTCGAGTTGATGAACAAAAACGGGGTGGAGATATTGATATTCTCGTGATTTCAGATATTTTAAATGAAAAAAATAGACGAAAAATAAGAAGAAACTTTTTTCAAGAATTTGGCGAACAAAAATTAGATATTATTATAGAAAATCAGAAAAAAATATCACTTTTTGGCAGAGAAATATTAGAAAAGGCAATAGAAATTTGAAAAGAGAATTTTTTCAAGAATTGCATAAAAATTTAGAAAAACAGATTTTTTGGCTTTCGCATTCAATTGAAAAAAGCAAAAACATAGATTTGAAAAATTTAGAAGTTGATGATTTTGATATTTTTGAAACTCTCTCTTCTCGTTTTGCTAGGACAATTGATTTTCTTGTTCGGAAATATTGGAGAGCTTTGGATTCTGTGGAGTTTGAGACTCAAGGCACATTAATTGATGTTGTAAATCGTGCAGACAAAAGAGAGCTTTTTTCAGATATTGAAAGATTTCGTGAATTGAAAGATTTGAGAAATGAAATTGTTCATGAATATTTAGATGATAGTTTGGAAAAGTTTTTTGGAGAAATCCGAGTAGATTCTTTAGAACTCTTGGAAATTTGCCAAACAACTTTAAGCTATGGAGAAAAATATGCAAAATAGTGAAAATGAAAATGGTGAGGAGTGGCTCTCAATTTCAGATTTGATGTCTGGATTAATGTTGATTTTTCTTCTTATTGCAATTACTTTTATGTATCAAGTGAATAAGCGACTTGAAACAACAATTGACTACAAAAAGAAACTTGAAGAGATTTCAAAAGAATATGCACTTGTTGAAGAGAATTTGTATCAGGCTTTGAGAGATGAATTTAGAAAAGAAGAGTTGGAAAAATGGAATGTAATTATATTACCAAATAATACAATTCGTTTTAATTCTCCAGATGTTTTATTTGAAAGTGGGGAAGATTATGTTTCTGATGAATTTAAGGGAATTTTGGTAGATTTTTTTCCAAGATATGTTGGTGTTTTGACAAGAGACGATTTTGTGAATTTTGTAGAAGAGGTTCGAGTCGAAGGACACACTTCCTCAATTTGGAACGGTTACACTGGAATTAATGCTTATTTAAAAAATTTAGATTTATCTCAAAGACGAGCAAAAAATGTTCTCGATTTTGCAATTCGTATCGATAAGGTCTATCCAAAATTTGAGTGGTTGAAATTGAAATTTCGTGCAAACGGACTTTCGTCAGCAATTCCAATTCGAGATGAAAATGGAAATGAAGATACGGAAATGTCAAAAAGAGTTGAATTCCGAATCACCACAAATGCTCGTGATGCTTTACAAAAATTGGAAACTTTGAGAAAAGAGATGGAATCAAAAGAGAAGTGAAAATATTTCTTCTTATTTTGCCAATCTTTTTAAATGCTTTTGTTGAAACTGGTGAAGGAACGGCAATGTCAAAAATTGAGGCTTATAAAATTGCTGTTTCCAATGCAAAAGCAAAAGCACAACTCCGTTTAAATACACAAGTAGAAACGGAATATCAGAGTGAAAAAAGTGTTGCTGATGGAAAAGTTTCGACCGATATTTCTTTTTCCTCAAAACAAAAATCTATCGGAATTCTGAAATTAGTTCATGTTTTTGATGAAAAAACATAATTTGAACATTACAAACAATGGACTTTTTACACAAAAAAATTAAAAGCTGAATTTAAAATCATAAAAAAAGAACGAATTGAAAAACCTAAAATTGTTCAAAAAGTAGAACCCCCAAAACAAGAAATTGTAAAAAAAGTAGAAACTCCAAAAATCAAAAAACATATAAATAATTTTAAAATAAAAGTTGATTTTCAAATCAAAAATAAATATTGGAAAAGGCTAGACAAATATATTTTAATTATTCCAGAGAATGAGTTTGAGAAACTGAAATTTTCACAATTACGATTTTCAAAAAGTGGGAGTTTGTATAAAAAGATTTCAAAATATCTTTATAAAATAGGAGATACTTTTGAAAAAAAATTAAATCGAGGAAATTATAAATTCTCTTTTTTAATGGGGAGTAGATTTTTTTTAGTGGAAACTGATGGAGAAAATACAAACTTTAGAAATTTAGAAATTGGAAATGACTTTTCAAAAAATTTCATAATTTCTGATTCAAATTTCAGAAGTTGGAATTAAAATCCCGTAAAAGAACGGGAATATTTTCAATTTAAAAAATCTTCGATGAGGTGCGAAAATTTCTCAAATTCGATTAAAAATGCATCATGTCCATAATCGCTTTCAATTTCATGATATTGACAATTTTTATCTAATTTTTTCATCTCTTTCCAAATTATTTCAGATTCTTCGGGGCGAAAAAGCATATCTCCGCGAAAAGAGATTAGTTGCAAATCTGCTTTAAAAAGTGAAAGAGCTTCGGAGAGAGAACCAAAATTATTTGATAAATCAAACATATTTACAGCTTTTGAGAGATAAAGATAGGAGAGCGGGTCAAAGTTCTTGCTAAATTTTGTTCCATTGTAATCAAGATAGCTATCAACTTGAAACCGACCATTTATGTCAAAAAGTCCATCATCGTTTAGGTATTTTCTGCCAAATTTCTCTTTCATGGAGTTGTGAGAAAGGTAGCTAATATGTCCCGCCATCCGTCCAACAGCTAAACCATTTAAGCCATTTTTTTTGACCTCATCGATATTGTAATTTCCGTCGCAAAATTGGGGGTCTCTTTTAATTGCTTCCGACACAACTCTGTTAAAAGCGATAGCCCATGGCTGTGTCGCATGAGTTGAAGCAATTGTGATGATTTTTTCGGCAAAGTTTGGAAAATCGACACCAAATTGTAACCCCTGCATTCCACCCATAGAACCGCCAATAATCGCTTTTGCTTTTCGGATTCCAAGACTCTGAAATAGTATGTGCTGTGCCTTTACCATATCTCGAACCGTTATAACTGGAAATTTAAAACGATACTCTCTTAAATCGTAAGATGAAATTTTTGAAGTTGGCGAAGTTGAACCAAAAATACTACCAATTACATTTGTCGCAATTACAAAATATTTCTCCGTATCAATCGCTTTTCCATCGCCAATAAGTGAATCCCACCAACCACTATTAAAAAATCTATTCTTTTCACTTTTTACAGGTTCTTGATTTCCTGTAAGTGCATGAGTTATAACAATTACATTACTTTTGTCTGAATTAAGTTTTCCGTAAGTTGTGTAGGCAATTTCGTATGGTTCTAAAATTCGACCACTCTCAAGATAGAGAGGTTTTTTAAATACTTTTTTTCCAAACTCTATTTTCAAAAAGTGGGATTCCTTTTTCGCGAATTTTAACACATCGCTATTTTTCAGATAATTCCTCCATCTTTTTTGATGGAGAAATCTAGGAAGCTATCTTTCGAGTGCAACAACTCCGCTTCTGATAACTTCGATTGGATTAAATCGCTCAACAGCATTTAAAAAGTATGCAACTCTTTGAGGTTCGTCTGCAACCATGCAAATAATTGCACCATCACCAACATTTACAATTTTTCCGTTGTAAGCTCGAGCAAGTGCATCAACATCAGAAAGGCTCTCTTCAATCGGAATTTTTACAAGTGCCATCTCTTTTTCAACAAAGTCATCTCTCTCAACAACTTTCATAACTGGAATCAATTTGTTCAACTGCTTCTCAATTTGTGTTACGGTTTTACAATCTCCATAAGTTTCAATTGTGAGTCGAGAAAGATTATCTTTGTTTGGAATTGGTGCAACAGTCAAAGACTCAATATTGTATCCACGACCAGCAAAAAGTCCAGAAATACGAGCTAAAACACTTGACTCATTTACAACAATTACCGAAATTATGTGTCTGTCTTGTCGATTCATTTTGTACCTCCACTTTGTCGTAACATCATATTGAAAAGAGAACCACCAGCAGGAACCATTGGCATAACATTTTCACGACGATCAACTTTTACATCAATAAGGGCAACAACATTTTTTTCAACAGCATCTTTTAAAGCTTTTTGGAAATCTTCCATTGTGCTAACTCGATATCCAACTCCACCAAAACTCTCAACAAGTTTTACAAAATCTGGCTGAACACTCAAGTCTGTTTCAGAGAGTCTGTCATCATAAAATAGTGTTTGCCACTGCCGAACCATTCCCAAGAAGTTGTTGTTCAAAATAACATTCACAACTGGTAATTTATATTCAACTGCTGTCATCAATTCCTGAATATTCATCAAAATTGAACCGTCGCCTGTAATATTGATTGAAACTTTGTCAGGAGTTCCAGCTTTTACACCAAGAGCAGCAGGAAAACCAAATCCCATTGTTCCTAATCCACCAGAAGTATTGAATTGTCGTGGTCGAGAAAATGGATAGAATTGAGCAGACCACATTTGGTGCTGACCAACATCTGTTGAAATATTCGCATTATCTCCAAGGATTTTTCCGATTTCCTCAATTACTTCTTGCGGTTTTAGAACCTCATCGCCTTTTTCATAATCAAGTGGGTGAAGATTGTCATTGTTTGTAATTGACTCTCTCCAATCCGCAAAATTTTCAGGTTTGATTTCAGTTAAAAGTGGCAGGATGTCTTTTAAAACAGAATGCAAATCTCCAATAATTGGATAATCAACTTCTACAAGTTTATCAACTGAACTCGGATCAATATCAACATGAATGATTTTTGCATGTTTTGCAAACTCTGAAAGTTTTCCTGTAACACGGTCGTCAAATCTTGGACCAAAAGAGATCAATAAATCAGCTTCACTCATTGCAATATTTGCCGCATAGCTACCGTGCATTCCAACCATCGAAATCAATAGTGGATTTTCCGCACCCATAACTCCACGAGCCATAAGAGTCTCTACCGCAGGAATTCCCGTTTTTTCCGCAATTTCCCGAACTAAATCCGCAGAATTTGATTGAACAATTCCCCCACCTAAATATAGAAGTGGTCGTTTCGCCTCTTTGATTGCATTCACAGCACTTTTGATTTTCTCAATACTGCCTTTGTAAGCAGGATTATAAGTTGGAATTTTCACCTCATCAGGATAGTGAAACTCTGCAATTTGTGCTGTAACATCTTTTGGAATGTCAATATGAACTGGTCCAGGTCTTCCTGTTTTTGCAATATGAAATGCCTCTTTGAAAATTCTCGGTAAATCTTTTGCATCTGTAACAAGATAATTGTGTTTCGTACAAGCCCGACTAATTCCAACAGCATCAATTTCCTGAAATGCATCTGTCCCAATTAGAGTCATTGGAACTTGTCCAGAAATCACAACAATCGGCACAGAATCCATGTAAGCATCTGCCAAGCCTGTTACCGCATTTGTAAATCCAGGTCCGCTTGTTACAACAGCAACACCGACTTTTCCAGTAGCTTTTGCAAATCCTTCCGCTGCATGTATTGATGCCTGTTCATGTCTTGTCAAAACATGCTTAATATCATCTTGTTTATAGAACTCATCATAAACATTCATGATAGCTCCACCTGGGTAACCAAAGATTGTATCTACACCCTCTTTTCGGAGTGCTTCAACAACCATCTTTGAACCACTTATTTTCACAGGAGCCTCCTATATAATTTTTTTTTCTACAAATAGTTTTGAAATTATAGTAAATAGAGTATCGACAAAAATTAATTTTCTCTCTTTGTGTAAAAATTTAATAAAAAACTATTTTGATAAACTTACTAGAAATTACGGAAAGGGTTCATGGAAAATCAAGAAACACAATTAAATGACATGTTTAAAGAGAAACTTAACAACATGTCAATGCCCGAAAAAATTGCAATTCTTTTATTACAAGTAAATGATGATTTGACCTCATCGGTATTAAAATCTATGAAGCTTGATACAGTTGCGGATATTTCAAAATTTATTGTTGGTTCAAAATCTATTGAAAAAGGTCTTGCGACGGCTGTGCTACAAGAGTTCATGGCGATATTTCAATCAAATCAATATATTAGTTCTGGTGGAATTGAGTATGCTTCGGAGCTTCTTCACAAAATTTTTGAGCCTGAAGATGCTAAATCTATTATTGATAAACTCTCGAAAACAATGAGTGGTAATCAGAACTTTAGCTACATCACTAAAATTAAACCACAACAACTTGCCGACTTTATTATTAATGAGCATCCACAAACTATCGCCTTGATTCTCGCACACATGGACCCTGTTTCTGCTGCGGATACAATCTCTCTTTTCCCTGAAGATTTAATGTCGGAGGTCTCAATGAGAATGGCAAATCTTGGTGATATTTCTCCATCAATTATCAAAAGAGTTTCTACTGTTCTTGAAACAAAACTCGAGTCTCTCGCTTCTTACAAAGTCGAGGTTGGTGGTCCAAGAGCTGTTGCTGACATCTTTAACCGACTTGGTCGAGCTTCTAAAACTACTCTTGCTCACATCGAATCTAAAGATGAAGACCTCGCTTCTTCTATTAAAGAGATGATGTTCACTTTCGAGGATGTTGTTACTCTTGATAACTTCTCAATCCGTGAAATTCTCAAAGAGATTGATGAAGAGGACTTAAAACTCTCTTACAAAGGTGCGAACGACGAATTGAAAGAGAAAATTCTTGGAAATATGTCCACTCGACAAAGAGTATCATTTGAGGAAGAGATGACTTTTGTTGGTGCTGTTAAAGTAAAAGATGTTGAAAATGCTCAGCGAAAAATCGTTGATATTGTTCAAAGGCTTGTTGATACTGGTAAAATACAACTTGCTGATAATGATGAAATGATTGATTAATTTCCTTGCTCTGAGTTTTCAGAGCAACCCCACAAAATCGAATTCCTACTGTTTCCAAAGTGTTATACAAAAAGCATAGAATTTTTATATTAACAAGCTTTGTTTTGATTTATTTTTAAGTTTAGAAAAGCTTTTCTTAAGTATTCTTTTCTTATTCTATATCTAAAGCTATTCGCTTTTAACTTTGTCAAGCAAAGTAAATATAAATTTTTTAAGGTTTTTTTGTGAGTATTTTTAACTATAAACTTTCAAACACACTTGCAACAATTATGTTTGGAACTGCTCTAACTTTTACAGGTTGTGGTTCTGACGATGACGATGATACAACTCCAACAACAGAAGTAGAAACTGGTGAAAATACAGAAGTAGAAACTGGTGAAAACACAGAAGTAGAAACTGGTGAAAACACAGAAGTAGAAACTGGTGAAAACACAGAAGTAGAAACTGGTGAAAATACAGAAGTAGAAACTGGTGAAAACACAGAAGTAGAAACTGGTGAAAATACAGAAGTAGAAACTGGTGAAAATACAGAAGTAGAAACTGGTGAAAATACAGAAACAGAAACTGAAGTAGAAACTGGTGAAAATACAGAAACAGAAACTGAAATTTCTTCAAATGGATATGAATTTTCACAAACAGCTATTCAAAATGTTTCTGGAGAAATCACAGAAGATACAACTTGGACAAATGATAAAGTTTGGCAACTTAGTGGTTCTGTAAATGTTATCGCTCCCGCTGTTCTTACAATTGAAGCTGGAACAGTCGTTACAGGTGCAAATGGTGCTGACTATCTTGCAATTAATACTGGTGCAAAAATTCATGCTGAGGGAACAGCTGAATCCCCAATTATCTTTACATCTCTTCAAGATTTAGCGGGTCAAGGTGCTGTTAGTCAATGGGGTGGATTGACAATTCTTGGAAATGCACAAAGTAATAAAGGAACTTCAGTTTATGAAGCTGGGACACAAAATTTTGCTAGTGAAAGTGCCGATGCAAACGGAGAGAGTAGCGGTGTTCTTAAATATGTTCAAATCAAATATACTGGTTTTGAAGTAGAGGCTGACAAAGAGTTAAACGGTCTCTCTCTTGCGGGTGTTGGTTCAGGCACAGAAATTGATCATATTGAAGTTTATGTTGGTGGAGATGATGGTATCGAACTTTGGGGCGGAACTGCAAATCTTTCTCATGTAGCTATTATTGGAGCTGGTGATGATTCACTTGATTGGACAGATGGTTGGACAGGAACAGCAGATCATGTTTATATCCACCAAACTGAAAATGTTACTTCGGACGATCCAAGAGGAATCGAAGCAGATAGCAATGGAGACAATCCAACACTAGAGCCTATTTCAAATCCAACAATTTCAAATATGACAATTGTCGCTGATGATGAAAATGCTCAGCAGGGAATTCTTTTAAGAAGAGGAACAAGTGCTTCGATTTCAAACTCAATTGTTGTTGGAAGTAGAGAAAAATCTTGTCTTGAGTTTCGAGACTCGGCAACTTTAGATACACAACCAATTTTTGAAAATGTTGTTCTTGGTGGTGGTTGTTCTGCTCATTTTGGCGGAGATGATGGTGTAGAAGCTGATGGTGTTCAAAATCAATTTGAAGCTGGAACAAACAACTCTGTTTCCGATGAGGTCGATCCAATGGCAATTGCTCAATCTTATGAAGGAGATGATTATATTGGTGCTTTCGATCCAAATGCTGAAAGCAAATGGACAGACGGCTGGACTCACGAATTTATTCAACCAAAATTCGTTCAATAATTATAAAATTCTAACTTGGGGGATATTTTCCCCCGAAATCAAAAAATATTTTAAAGGTAATTAATGTTTCATAGATTGTTTCTTTCCTCTGTTGTGGCTGGAACTCTTTCATTGTCGTTATCGGCAAGTTCTATCGAAAATCTTGCAGAAGAGCTTGTAAAGTTACGAGCTGAAGTGGAGAGACTTCACGAAGATGTTGATACAGAAAAAGAGAGTTTTAAAATGAAATTTAAATCTCTGCAAATGCAAAAAACGGAATTAGAAGCTAATATCCGAAGAGAAGAGACAAGAATTCAAAATTTAAAACTCAATTTAGATAAAGCAAAAGAAGAGAACACAAAAAGAGTGGAAGATAGTCAAAATTTACAACCTCTTGCTCTTGAAACTATTGAGGATTTAAAGGGAACTCTACGACAAACTTTACCTTTTAAAGTCAAAGAGAGAGAGAGTGCGATTAAAGATTTAGAGTCTTTAATTCTTTCAAATGCAATTGCTCCAGAGAGTGCATTAAATAAAATTTGGTCTTTTATCGAAGACGAAATTAGTCTTACAAAAACAAATACAATTCACAAACAGACTATTCATATTGATGGTGAAGATAAACTTGTTGATGTTGCAAAAATTGGAATGATGATGCTTTTCTTTAAAACAAATGAAGATAAAACAGGATACTTGAAACCAGATAGAAGTGGATACTCATATGCTAAAAATGAAGATGAGGAAAAACTTATTTTGAATCTTTTCGATTCAATAAAAAAAGGTATCCGAACAGGATATTTTCAAATTCCAAACAAACTTAATACTGGGAGAAATCACTAATGAGATTAGCATTATTAACAATTTTCTTTTCAGCACTTCTTTTTTCAGCTGAAAATAAGAGCGATCTTGAATTAGCTTATGAACAAGAGTTTGCATTTCTTGAATTGCAAAAACAGGAATTACAAAAAAGATTAAAGCAGATTAGAAAGAAAAATGCGGGAATGCTTTGGAGTGCAGAGCGAGAAGTTAAAAAACTTCAAGATATTTATGTTGGTCGGCAAGAGGAGGCTGAAAATATCTCAAACACTGCTCAAAGATTAATACTAGAAACTGAAGAGTTGAGTTTTAACAAAGATATTCTTGGAAACACAATTATGCAATCCGAGAATACTCTCCAACAATATAATCCAGATTTCTCAAATGATTCAACTCATCCTGAATCTTCCCAGTTGAAAAAAGCTTTTATTTTAGGACAAAAAACAATTCTTGATTTGCAATCAATCCGAAAAGAGAAAGGGTCTTTTTTTCTTGCTGATGGAAAAAGTGTAGATGGAACAATTGTAAAAATTGGAAATATCGCTTCTTACGGAATTACTGGAGAAATTCAGGGAATGCTTGCACCTGCTGGTGGAGATAGATTAAAAATTTGGAATGCTCCTGCTTCTGAAACTGCAAACAAATTGAACAGTGGCGGACAAATCCCAATTCTTGATATTTTTCTTTACGAATCATTGATGAAAGAGATTTCTGAAAGAAAAGAGAAAACTCCACTTGAAGTTATTAATAGTGGTGGTTTAATTGGTTGGGTTATTGTTGGACTTGGTATTTTTGCACTTTTCCTTGTGCTTCTTCGTGCATTGTTCCTGCAAAGTGCAAGTGGAAATACAGATAAACTCTATTCTCAAATAAAAGATGATGTTGAAAATGGTCGAATTAAAGATGCTCTTGAAACAAGTCATAATAGTAGAACTTCAATTGCAAATGTTATGAATGCGACTCTGCGAAATATTGATCGAGAGCGACAACATCTTGATGATATTATTAGTGAGGCAATTCTCCATGAAAGCGGACGACTTGATAAATTCAATATCTTAATTATGGTTATCGCAGCAGTTGCACCACTTCTTGGTCTTCTTGGAACTGTTACGGGAATGATTACAACTTTCGACCTCATCACAGAATTTGGAACGGGTGATCCAAAAATGCTTTCAGGTGGTATTTCTGAAGCTCTTGTTACAACTGAACTTGGTCTAATTGTTGCTATTCCAGGTCTTATTTTTGGAAATCTTCTCTCTGGTTGGGCTGAAACTATCAAAGATAATATGGAGCATGTTGCTCTTAAAGTTTCAAACAAATATGCTATTTATTTAGAGTCTCGAAACTCTGAAATCTAAGAGATTATCATGTTAGAGGCTCTACTCTTTTTCTGGGAGTATGCTCAAAATGGTGGGATAATTATTATTATTCTCACACTTTTGACAATCTTCCTTTGGTATGGTCTCGGATTTAGATACCACCTTCTCAAGCGAGGAGATGGTAGAAATCTCCGACGACTTTTTGAAAAATATCAGTCTGGTAAATTTCAGAATCGACAACCAAAAGGCATTGTTGATCGTGCAATTATTGAAGCCATTCAAATTAAAAACGAACGAAAAAACAACTTACGAGAACATCTTGATGAAGCTTTCTACAAATATATTATGGAGATGAGGTCTTTTTCTGGATTAGTTCAAATTATTGTTATTGTTGCTCCACTTCTTGGACTTCTTGGAACTGTTACGGGAATGATTGAAACTTTTGACTCACTTGCTGATATGGCTCTCTTTTCTCAAAGTGGTGGTATTGCTGGTGGTATTGCACAGGCTCTTTTTACAACTCAAATGGGTCTCATTGTTTCTGTTCCTGGACTTATCATCGGAAATATGCTTCTTCGTAAGCAAGAAAAAATCGAAACAGAATTAAATCAAATAAAAGATTTAATAACAAGTTTTGACGAATCATCAAAAATTAACTTAAGCAAGGAATAACATGAGATGTAGAAAGAAAAAGGGTCAAACTGATATTGATATTTCTCCACTTATCGATATGGTTTTTATTCTGCTAATCTTTTTTATGGTTAGCACAACATTCGTTAAAGATATGAAACTTGACATCAATAGACCAAATGCCTCTAGTTCAAGTTCAGCTTCAACAAAATCTATTCGTGTCTATATTGATAAAAGTGGTGAAGTATATTTCCAAAATCAACTTGTCAAAATTTGGGTTTTGCAAGGTCGAATTCGAGACTTATTAAAATCAACTGGACAATCGTCTGTTCTTGTCATTACAGATAGCGGAGTTCGTGCGGACAAACTTGTAGAAGTTGTTGATCAGTGCAAACTTGCTGGTGCTAAAGATGTAGGTGTATCTACTGAAAAAGAGATGTAGTCCATGGAAGAGTTAGCAAAAAAAGCTAGATTTAAAGCTATCTTTTGGATGTTTGGAGGATTTGCTTTTATTGTTTCAACAATCTTTTTTATGAATGCAAATAATTTGCCAAAACTTCCTGAAAAGAAAGAAAAAAAGATAGCATTTGAAGCAAAAAAGACTCCACCAAAACAGAAGAAAAAACCGAAACCTAAACCGAAGCCGAAGCCAAAACCGAAACCAAAATCAGCACCAAAACCTGCAATGCCAAATTTAGGTTCTTCGATTTCTGGAGTCTCATTTGGAATGGGAAGTTTTGGAATTGATAGCGGAATTGGAAATGTTGGTGATAATGTTCTTGGAGACATGAAAGATGTTGTTATGACGGGAGACTCGGTAGATGTTCCACCAGAAGCAACAGAGAGGTCTCCATTAGAATATCCACCAAAAGCAAGAGCAAGAGGAATCGAAGGTTATGTTCTTGTAAATATTCTAATAAATGAGGCTGGTTCAATCGAAAAAGTTAAAGTTTTAGAATCTGATCCCGCAGGAACTTTTGATGATGTCGCAGTCGCAAATATAAAAACTTGGCGGTTTTCTCCTGCAATGTATAAAGGAAAAGCTGTCAAAGTTTGGGCAAAACAGAAAATCAAATTTGCTCTAAAATAGTTTCTCTCTTATCGGGTTTTGTACCCGATAATTCAAAAATCAAAAATAAATTCCACTCTCAAAACAAATTTTTTCCAAAAGTTTTTTGTGTTATAGTTTTAAGCAATAGAAAAATAAAGGTTTGCTTTTAATGGCTACATCAAAAAGAGTAGATATTCTTTCAGAATCTATCACAATGGCTATCACTTCTCTGGCAAGAGATTTAAAAAGAGAGGGTAAAGATGTTCTCGGTTTTTCAGCAGGAGAACCAGACTTTGATACTCCGCAAATTATCAAAGATGAAGCAATAAAAGCTTTAAATGAGGGTTTCACAAAATATACAGCAGTTGCGGGAATTCCTGAACTGAAAGATGCAATTGTTCATAAACTCAAAAGAGACAACAATCTAACTTATTCGCCAGACCAAATTATTATTAGCAATGGTGCGAAACACTCTCTTTTCAATATTTTTCAGGCTGTTTTAGAAAGTAGCGATGAGGTCATTATTCCTGCTCCATATTGGGTAACTTATCCAGAACTTGTAAAATATTCTGATGGTGTTCCTGTTTATATTGAGACAGATGAAAAAACTGATTTTAAAATCTCTGCGGAACAACTCAAAAGTGCAATTACTGAAAAGACAAAAATGTTGATTTTGACAACTCCATCAAACCCGACTGGTTCTATTTATACAAAATCAGAATTAGAGGAAATCGCTGAAGTTTTAAAAGATACTGAAATTCTTGTGATTGCTGATGAAATGTATGAAAAATTGAGTTACGACGGAGATTTTACGGCAGTTGCTTCAATTAGTAGTGATATGTTTGAACGAACTGTAACGATTAACGGACTTTCAAAAAGTGTTGCGATGACTGGATGGAGAGTTGGATATTTGGCGACTCCGAAAAAAGACCTCATCAGTGCTATGGCAAAACTACAAGGTCAATCAACTTCAAACATCAATTCAATTGCACAAAAAGCTTCAGTTGTCGCTCTTTCTGATGAGGTCGAACCTGAAATCGAAAAAATGAGAATTGCTTTTGTTGAGAGACGAGATTTTGCTGTTGAAAAAATCAATGCAATTGAAGGACTCTCTGTTTATAAACCTGCTGGTGCTTTCTATCTTTTTGTAAATATTTCTGAAGTTGAAAAAGACTCAATGAAATTTTCAAAAGAGCTTTTAGAAACTGAAGGTGTGGCACTTGTTCCGGGAATTGGTTTTGGTCTTGACGGATATGTAAGAATGAGTTTTGCAACTGATTTGGACACAATCGCTGAAGGAATTAAACGAATTGAGAAATTTGTAAAAAATAAAAAATAAATTCTTTAGATTCCTGCTTTCGCAGGAATTGGATACGGGACAATTTTCTGATTACAAGATTTAGTGAATTGCGGACATTGTCCATTTGAGTTGATTGAATTTATTTCCAATTTCTAAACAGAAATCATTTGCTGATGAGGTCGGTCGCCAAACTCCATTTTCATCTCGCTTCTGAAAGCCTCTTTTTTCCAAAATCAAATTCACTTCTGCTCCAGAAATTCCCAAAATTTTTCCAAGTTCCGTCGGTAAAAAATATGTTTTAGCACACGTGCTTAAATTTTCATGTTAGAATCAGAGTTCATTTAGGTTTCTCCAATTAAGATTTTCAAATAGAAGTTCCAGTTTCTACTTGATTGGAGGAATTATATAGAATATATTCCATTTTTACAAGAACATTAACCTTTTAAAATTGTTAAACTTTTTTTTAGGACACTTAATTCTTCTGCTTGTTTTAATAATTCAACTGTTTTAAAGAAACTTTTTGGAGGTTTATTTTTGTTGTTTGCCCAATTTGTTATTGATTTTTCACTAACACCAACTTTTTCAGCCAACTCCTTTTGAGTGATTCCAAGTTCTCGGCAAGTTTTTTTAACTAAATTTTCTTCATTTTTTGCCTCTTTTTTTTCCAAAAAATCCTCCATGCACTTTTTGAAATTTTACCTATTTTAATTTATTAAGAATTTATTGTTATATCTTTTGTTAAAATTATATTTACTTTATAAAAAAAGGAGTCCAATGTATTTTCCAATATTTACATTAACGGCTATGCTATTTCTTTCATCCTGTGGTAGTGAAAGTAGTAATTCTTCACAATTAAACAATTCATCCTCTTCAGAAGAAATAACTTCTGAAACGAATTCAGAAATAACTTCTGGATTAAGTAGAGTTTCTCCATCTTCAATTAATAAAGATTATTGGGGAGAGTGGCAAGAAGTTGGAACAAGAACAACAAAAAGACTTTACATAACATCAAAAACAGAACTTGAAAATATGATTATTCATGAAAATGATATTGTTGAAATAGATAATCAGTTCTTCATTCGAACTGGAGTAAATAATGTTAATTTAGAGGGTAAGGTCTACGGAGAAACAAACTTAAAAACAACCTCATCGATAAGATCTACAAAAGCAACTGGTTTTGTAAATATGGCAAATATTGAAATTTATCTTCAAAATATGGAAGATCAAGCAATAAATGTAACAACAGAAACAGATGAAAACGGAACTTTTTCGAACAACACACTTCCTGCTGGTGATTATTATTTAGAAGGAACAGATGATGGGAAAATTGTTTTAGAAGCTAATGTAACTCTCTCTTTTAAAGATGAAGATTTGGGGCAATTTAAAATTGTTGGTAGTGAAAATTCAAATTTTCGAGTTGTTCTTGGTCAAGACACTGAAAATATATATGCAAATGGAGAAATCTACGAAACAACTTTAAGAGTTAGAAACATTGGAACAAAACCTGGTTATGGTTTAAATTATGATATTGAAGTTCTTGGTGCAAATAGTTTTGAAGTAGAAAATAATATTGGAACAATCTTACCTGGTGCATTCACAGATATTAAAATTTCTATGAGTTTTTCACAGCAATACGAGAATGTCAAAGAATATCCAATAACAATTAAGATTAATGATGCAAATGGAAATCAATGGTACGAAGAGGTTGTTTTAAATGTTTATAAAGGTTATTTTACATTTAATTTTCAAGCTCAAAGTTCTTTGTCTGGTGTTTTGATTTATCCAAATGGAAAATCTGAAGAATTTAATGTTCAAAACAAAACAGATTTAAATCTTCCGTTAATTAGAGAAAATGAGAGTTATGCTTTTGTCTTGACAAATTACGGTGATTTAAATGCGGAAGCAATTTACGGAATTGGAATAGATACAAGTGTAAATATTTTAGCATTTTCAGATTTTAAAGATACTTCAGCATTTGAACCAAACAATGCTTTAAATACTGCTGAAATCCTTGAGGAAAAAAGTCAAATCACTTCTTATTTACATTTTAATGACATTGATTATTGGAAAATTATTACTGAAGAAGATAGTTCTAAAAATATGGAAGAGTTAAATAATTTAGAACCAAATGCTCGATTAAGTAAATCTTGGAATGATGAAAATTTAACTTTAAGTGCAGAAACAAGCACAGACGACGAAGGAGTTGTAAAATATATTTTTACAAGTTCAGTTGACGGTCTTCTTTATCAAGGAAATTTAAACTCAGTTAGTTCAAATGAGTTATCTGAAACTTCACATGAAATTAATTTAACTGTTGTTGATAAATGGGGTGAAACTGATACAACATCACAAATTATTGATATTTTTAAAAGAAATACTCCTCCGATTGCTAAATTAAAATCAAATTTAAATTCAATTAAAGAGGGAGAAACTGTAACTTTTGACATGTCAGATTCAAGTGATAATGTTGGGATAGAAAAATATATTTTAACAAGTGATCTTGATGGTGAAATTTACAATGGAACAAATTCAAATTTTTCAACTACGGATTTATCTGCAGGAAATCATACAATTTCTTTAAAAGCTATTGATGAAAAAGGATTAGAAAACAGTGAAAAGGTCAGTGTTCAGATTCTTGTAATTGGAGAAAAACCTGTTGCCGTTTTAAGTTTGTGCGATTCTGAAAATGTTGATTATGCTTTTCAAGAACTTTCTCCAAATATAGAAATTTGTATAACTGGTTCAAATTCAAGAAGTGTTGTTAGTACAATTTCAAAATATGTTTTTGAAAGTTCAATTGATGGTGTTTTATCAGAAAATTTAGATTCTTCAGTTTCTAAAAAACTTTCTGCCGGAAATCATGAAATTACACTTTTTGTTACTTCTAAGAATGGATTAAGTAGTGAAATTGTTTCTATGAATTTAATTGTAAAAACAAGTTCGCCAACAGCAATGATTTCGACTCAAAAAGAGGCTTATGGAAAAAATGAAAATGTTTATATCTCTGGAGAAGATTCTATTGATCCTGATGGAGATATTTCAACTTATACTTTTACAAGTTCAATTGATGGTGAATTATATTCTGGTGAAAATAATTTTGTAAATAAGATTTTATCTTTTGGAAAACATAAAATAACTCTTGTTGTAGAAGATTCAACTGGAGAAACTGATTCCCTTTCTAAAGAAATTGAAATTAAAAACCTGAAACCAACTGCTAATTTGTATGTTTCAAAAACTGAATTTAAGAAAGATGAAGAAATTATCTTAAATGGTTCTAGCTCTTTTGATTCAGATGGAGAGATTAAAAAATATATTTTTACAAGTTCTTTAAATGGAACACTTTACACAGGCGAAAGATCCAGTTTCACAGCAACAAGCTTAAAAGCTGGAGAACATGAAATTACTTTAACCGTAGAAGATGATAATGGTGAAAAAAATTCTACTGAAACAAAATTTACAATTTTAAATGAACTTCCGAGTGCAACTTTAGATATTGATGGTAGAAGTTTTTCACAACATGCAAAAGTTCAAATTGATGGTTCAGCTTCAAGTGATTCAGATGGAGAAATTGTTAAATATATTTTTAAGAGTAATCAAGATGGAATTATTTACAACGGTTCTCAAAGTATTGTTGAAATATCAACACTTTCTCCAGCTGAACACATAATTGAATTAGAAGTTGTAGATGACAGCGGAGCATCTGCTTATTCATCAAATTATAGAAGAATTACAATTATTGAAAATGGAAAACCTATTCCAGTTTTAGAAATTGAGGATAAAGAGTATCTTTTAGATGATGTTGTTTATTTAAATGGTTTATCTAGTAGTGATGAAGATGGGATCGATGATATTGTTTCTTACACATTTACATCATCAAGAGATGGAGAATTATATTCAGGAACAACAAATTATTTCCATGCTAGAAATCTTTCAATTGGTGATCACGAAATTTCTCTAACAGTTACTGATAAATTGGGACTAAGTTTTTCGGATATAAAAAATTTAACAATTACGAATAAAGACCCAGAAGCAAGTCTTGAAATTTCAGGAACTGAATATTATGCTGGTGAAATTGTTTATATGTCAGCAAAGAGATCAAGTGATGAAGATGGTGAAATTAAAAACTACACTTTTTCAAGTTCGTTAGATGGAGTTCTCTCAACAAACAGCGATAAGTTTTCAACAACAAATTTATCTGTTGGAACTCACACAATTACTCTGAGTATTGAAGATTACAATGGAGGAATTACTACAAAAACAGCAAGTTTAACAATTTTACAAAACTTAGCACCTGTTACAGTTTTAGAGATTGAAAATAGTAGTTATAAAAATAGCGAAATAGTTTTAATGTCGGGTGCTAATTCAGTAGATTCTGAAGGTTCAATTGTGAATTACAAATTCAGTAGTTCTCTTGATGGAATCTTATACACAGGTGTAAATAATAGTTTTCCAAAAAAAGGTTTTTCTGTTGGTGTTCATACAATGAAATTAGAAACAACTGATAATCTTGGATTGACAAGCGAATCTACAAAAATAATTACAATTGAAAACAGTTTGCCAACTGCGATTATTTCTCCTTTTGAAGAGAGTTATCTTTCAGGTGAAGAAATTAGTTTTTCAGGAGCAAGTTCTTCAGACATTGACAACTCAATTGAAAAATATAAATGGGTTAGTTCAATTGATGGTGAAATTGGGGGAGGAAAAAGCAGTTTTTACTATTCAGCTCTCTCAATTGGAACTCACACAATTACTTTAACTGTTACAGATGAAAATGGTGGAATTAATTCGACCTCATCAACAATTAAAATTGTTCAAAACAATGCACCCGTTTCTCTTTTAAAAATAACAGATAGTTCAGATATTGAAACAGCAAATTTCACAAAAGGTGAAACAATTAAATTTGATTTTAGTGGCTCTTCTGATTTAGAAGATACAGTTGCTTCTAAATTTGTTTTAACAAGTTCTCTTGACGATGAGGTATATAATGGGACAAGTTCAAATTTTACAAAAAGTAATCTTTCTGTTGGAACTCATGTTTTAACTCTAACTGTTTCTGACAGACTTGGTGTAACAAACTCAACTTCAAAAACAATCCAAATTTCAAATAAACTTCCGACTGCTGTTTTGACGATTGCAAAAGAGAGTTATACAACTGAAGAATCTGTAATTATCGATTCTCGTTCTTCAACTGATCCAGATGGAAATATTGCAGAATTTATAATCAAAAGTTCGCTTGATGGTGAAATTGGAACTACTTCTTATTTTTCTTTAAATGATTTGTCAATCGGAACTCATGTTATTCAATTAACTGTTGTTGATGATGATGATGGTGAAAATACTGTTTCTAACACAATTGAGATTAAAAGCTTAAAACCTGTGGCTATGCTAAATAGTGAATATTCAAGTTATTTAACTGGAACAACAATTAGTTTTGAATTTAACGGATCAATGGATAGCGATGGTGAAATTACCAATTATAAATTACTAAGCTCAATTGATGGTGAAATTTTTTCTGGATTACTTGCTGAAGATAAAATTGGAATTGAAGAAAATTCCCTTTCTGAAGGAATTCATAAAATAACTTTAACTGTTACAGATGACGATAGCGAACAAGCTGAAGACGAAATTGAACTTACAATTAAAGATGTCAATGAAAAACCAATTGCTGATTTATCTATTAATCAAGTTGATAGAACTGTAACTATTTTTGGACATAATTCAACCGATCCAGATGGTTTTATCACTCGATACAGATACAAAAGTAATATTGATGGAATTTTCCATGAAGATACAGATGGAAAAAGTTTTGATTATTCAAATTTTAGTACTGGTGAGCATATCATTATTTTAGAAGTTGAAGATGATACTGGAGAAATTAATACAATATTTAAAACCCTAACAATTGAATAGATTTTTAAAACTTGTTTTCTTTTTTATAATTACTCTTTTTTCTCCTCTTTTTGGAGAGGAATCAGAGAGTTTTTATTCTGGTTTTTCACTTGAAAAAAGTGGAAATAGCGATACTTTTTCTCCAAATTTCTATTTTCCTATTGATTTCAACAAAAATTACTTCATGGGTTTGGGTTACTCATCAAAAACCTATTCAGAAAAAAACAGGCAAGATTTAAAAGTTAAAAACAATAAAATCACTACTGAAGAGCAATTTAAAATAAATTTTTTGTCATATAAAAATAAAAGTCTATTTTTTGGAATTAATGGTGAATATATAAATATGAACAATAGCGAAGTTGGTTTTAAAAATGATATAGAATTTACAACTTTTGAAAATAGCATCAATTTAGATATTTTACGAACAAGTTTTTACCTAAATTTTCAAAGAAATTACTTACAGAAAGATTTGTTTTTACGAGCCTATTTCGAAAATTTCTTTTTTTCAAAAGTTTCTATGAAGCAAAACACACATATTTTTAAAGATAAAAAAACTTTTATAGAGACTCATAATGCGAACAATTCTCAAGATATGAACTATTTTTTACTATTTGAACTATTTTACAAATTATCAAATCTATTTTCTATTGGGCTTCAATACAGTTATGATTTTTTTCCATTAAGATATGAAATGAGAGTTTCAAATAACATTATTCAAGTTCAAAATGAGCTTGTTACCCAAAAACTAATTTCAAAAATAATTTTTAATTCTAATCTTTTTAGTAGTTTTAAGCCAACTATTGGATTTGGATTCCAATTTAAAAAAGATAAAAACCTTATAGATAAAACGAGCAAAAATAGCAAAGAAAATGTTTTTTCAATTGGACTTGAAAGGAGATTTTAGGGAGAAACTCCCCCCTATTAAAAAATTGGGACTGACCTAATAGCTCCTAGTAAAAGTTTTTATTATGGAACAAATGTGATAATCTAAAATCTAACCATTCAAAACTTTTTGCATGTTTATCGCTCTTTCTTGTAAGATACGAAATTTTGCTTCTTAAACTAGAATTAAGGCTTTCTACAAGGTTTGTAAATACAGATTTTTTCATTGTTGCTTTATCTCCAAAAACAGAGTTATAACTAACATTTTCATCACAAAAAACTATCTCTACATTTGGCAATTTTTCTTTAAATTCTAACAGAGCTTTATTATCTTTTTTTTCTGATAAATGATAAAAGTAATGCTGGTTTCCCTCGATATCTACGGCAATAGCAGACCAAACATAAGCCTTCTGTGATTTCTTTTTATAAAAAGTGTAAAGCTCATCAATAATTAAATAAGCAAAGAAAGTTCTTCCTTTTATTGACGACATAAATTCTTCGAA
>AKKQ01000016.1 GCA_000276965.1 Thiovulum sp. ES
ATTCACTTTTAAACTAAGTTTGAAATTAGTAACATCCACTCCGATAACTACTGGTTTTGGAATAGAGTAGTCATTTATAGAATGAGACATGACCATTAAGACAGATTTCAAATGTCTGGAATATGTCATTGTATGGATTTTGTGATACCATGTATTTGACCTATCTCTATTTACTGCAGACATACGACTGTATTCCCCAAATCCGTAGAACTTATCTAATGAAATATACTGCCCTTTAGATAAGTTCAAATCTATAACTAAGAATAGAGGGACTTCTTCACCCTTATGATTAGCATATGTAGAAGAGGAATTGTAAGCATTTACCTGAACCCATAAAGAATTAGTCTCTTCAATGTATAGTAGCCCTCTATTTAAAGCTAATGTCTGCCACCCTACTGAATTTCCATTTGTTAATGAAGCTTTATCCACAGTCTCAGATAGATAATCAGTTACAGATGTAGCATACTTATCTCCTGTTAAAGCTAACTTACTTAAGTAAAATGTTGAAGTTCCGTTTAAAACATACAGATTTCCGTTCTTATCTAAAGCTAAAGAGTTAGAAGCCCCGTTAATACTAGTTGTAGCTGGGGTAGGGATGTTACTATTCACTCTATCCGCTTTAGTATCAAATAAGGAATAGACTTCTATATGCCCTTTACTGTTTATCATAGAAGCTAGTAAAGAACTTCCTGTATCAAAGGTTACCACATCTGACCGTAGGTATCCTGAGGCTAGTTTGAAAGTATATATCTCTTTCATTGTAGCTTTCTCGATTACTGAGACCCACCCCGTATCCGCTCTTGAAGAAAAGATTACTGACTTGTTTAATTTAGATGCCATTATTTAACCTCTGTATATTTCTGTTCAAACTGTTCTTTTGGAACTGTTGTTAGTTTAGAGTTGTCTGAAATTAAATAATCGTTAGGAACTACTGTGATTGTTCTAGTTTCAACTGTATTATCATCCCGAACACTGATTTCTAAAATCTTCTGAGACCTTAGAATGTCTATAATTTCCTGACTGTTCTTACCTGTATATAACACAGCCTCGACAGGTTCTTTTAAGTTATATTTAGCCACCAGAAACCTCTTTTAATTGTATTGTCTTGTATTTCAAGCTTGGATAGAATATTAAAGAAGAATATTTAGCTAGTATGTAAGCTCTATCCTCTTTAAAGATTAATTGTGTATTTGGATTTTCTTGACCCAAATGTATTTCAGTATTTGGTATCCTCTGTGTAACTCTAGTGTCCCTGAAAATCAATTTAGTAGTAAATCTATAATTATTTACACTAAGCACAGAAGAGTTACTAGAAACCCTCTCTGAGTCAATTCTGACACTATCTCTTGACCTTAACTCTATATTAGAATAACTTACTGCATTTCTAGTTATAGAGTCTCCAGTCCTTTTAGCCTTAGATAACCTACCTGTCTCTTCCTCAGTAACAAAATAAGTATTAGAACCTAGTTTTATTGCCCTCATTAGAGTCCTTTATAAGATAAGCTATATATGATAGAAACTATCATATATAGTCTAAGAATTAAAACTTAGTGTTTAAAGTATAGAAGAGGTTTTGTTAGAAATGTTCTTTTAAAAGTTCAAATAATTGTGTAGATTGTTCCTCAAGAACTGCAATGTCCGTAAATAATCCGTTCTTAGTTAAAGCCTTTCCGCTGTCAATAAGTCTAAGATGTTCCAGCCCCTCTTTAGTTACTCGAACCCGATTTCCATCATAATATATGAGGTCTTGGTCTAACAACCAATCTAATAAGTCAGCCTTTCTAAACCCCTCTAAATCTAGTTGGTTAGCTTTCAAGAACTCGGAAGCTGAAATTAAGACCTCCTCTTTCTCTGACACCTCCATATCAATTAAAGATAAGAAGTTAATGTCTGTCTTGTAAATCCTTTTCATTTGAGTCTGTGCTGAGTGGTATGCCTGATTTCCCTTAATTCCAAATAGTTGGGCATATTGGACTAGACTGACATACAAAAACATATATGCCTGAGACTCTGTCTTTGTCATCTGAACACCTGATGTCCGTGTTAAAAATGTCCCTCTCTTTTTAGAGATGTTAGCCAACATATCAAAAACCTCTTTAGTTCTGTCTTGTGTTAGTTCCGCAATCTCCTTATAAAACTCATCAGCCCAAACTGCTAATCTACTGTTAAATCCTTTTAAACGCCCCTCTACCTCTGTTGAAAGTTTATCTGTAAAAGTATCCAATCTATTAGACACATCTTGACTTAACCGTCCAAAACTCTCTGTTAATCTATACGATAAATCTTCAATCTGTTTGGACTGAGTGGAAATAATCTGATTTAACTGCTCTTTCTGATTGTTGATAAGGTCTTTATCTACCTGAATATAATAAAGTCTAATGTAAAACCCTCTTTCTGTCTTACTAGACATCCCCAAATGTTTTACTGTATCTAATGTTCCGTAGTATTCCTTAGAAGCTCCTCTGTATTTTGTTGCCTTAACATCTATTACCCAGTAATCAAAGCCTTCCTGAAATCCATATGCTTCAATCTGTCTCTGAATCCACTGAGAAAATCTATCCTTGATTTCTAACCATTTATGCAAATCTCTAAGATTTACTAGTTCCTCTGTTACATTTACTGGAGACTTCATAGAACTTAAAGTTCCTTTAATCTCCTGTCTCACTTCTTCCGTTAAAACTAACATTTTCTACCTTTTATGTTGTTTATTTACTTGGTTTTCCACTATATAGTTACTGTTTTGTTAGACCCTCTTCCCAAATTGGGAAGAGCTAACTTTACTTGGTTTTCCACTATATAGTTACTGTTTTGTTAGACCCTCTTCCCAAATTGGGAAGAGCTAACTTTACTTGGTTTTTCCACAAACTTAAGATTAGTTCTTAACTAGGAATTACCAACATCTTTCGCCTTATAATTTACTTTAGAATTCATGAAAAAGAGGATTTATTTTTTTTTTGAAGAACTGCAAGATTCATGAAGAACTAAATCCCTTTTTCAAATGAATTCATATAGACCTTACTTAAATCTTAAAAACCCGTCCTTAACAGACGGGAGAGATTTAACTCTTCATAGGCTCTTGCAAAGCCTATATGAATTCATTTTCTGATAACTTAACAACAACTTTTATTTCCGTATTATACACTTCTATTACTTAAATTAAAATTAACCCTGTTATAAGAAAACTAAATCGTTCAAATTTGAACGATTTAGTCCCTCTCTTTTTCTCTTAATAAGATAGGATATTTAAAACTAAATCGTTCAAAACTCTCTGGTAATACTGTCAGCCTCTCTAACTGACTTTTTACATCTATTGACCACCTTTCAATTTTGAACGGTGTTAGAACTACTTATATATTAAGGAATAGTCTTGGTATTTCTATTGACCAGTGGTCAATTTTGACCAGTGTTAGAACTACTTAAATGTTAAGAGTAGAATGTATTTAATATATCAGAATAGTCCAGTGTTTTATAGATATAGTATAGAAATGACCAGCTCTGTATAGATATGACAAATAATTTTACGATTCACCTGTTTTTATAAGGGTTCTATGTCAATCTATTTGTCGTTATGGAAAAGCCTTAAAGGAAAAGGCTTAGGATTTTTTATGATAGGATATCCTATGTATCAAATAGATTAGATAGGTTTCCAGTAAGGCTGTCCCTCATGTTCAATTGGTAGATATGTGGTATCTGAGTATTGCTCATAGTATTGGACTCCTGACTCTATCTGCTCCTTAGTTGGTAAGCCTTCAAACTTCTGAACTGTTACTGGAAAGCCTGAGGTTCTTAAAGCCTCTTCCAGCCCCTCTATGTAAGAGATTGGTTGAGATGTTTCAGGGAAGATAACAGTATCTGTAAGTTTAGCATCGCTTGGAACATCTTTTTTAACTGTATGACCATTAACTGTTGTAGCATTTATAGATAGCATATTCAATTCAGAAACTGTCTGGTCTCTAGTAGCATTAGCCTCTATTCCGTCTAGTTTCAGTCTATCTTCCTTAGTAAAGTTCATAGTAGATAAGCTCTTACCCTCCTGTTTAGTTACTTTACTAAATAGCTTAGTATCCATTTGAGGTTTAGTATAGACATCTGCTATATTGACCTTACTATATAGCATTTTAGAAATCTCTGCTCTAGTAGGTCTATCTGTAATAAGAGAGGAAAGAGACTCCTGATTACTATCTGTTAAAGATGATTTTAATGAGTCAAGTAAAGATAAGGTATTATCTAGTTCGTCAGACTCTTTTAAAGTATTTAGTTCATTACTAATCTTCAATATGTTAGAAGATAGTTCTGAGATACTAAATTCATGAGTAGAGCTATCTACAAAGGTATTAGACTTGTTCGATAGCTCTGACAAAGAGTCTTGTATTGTTTCTGTTTTCTTTTGAATTTCTACGATAGATTTGTCTAATGTTGAGAACTTAGAGTCCATATAGGTTCTATGATTTTCAATAAGTCTTGATAGATATTCTATGTTCTGATTAAATCTGTCTGCACTTGCTATCTGACCTGACTGCCAGAGGAAGATTTCCCCTGAGTCAATAGCCTCTTTATAAGAGAACTTTTCCATAGATTTAGACTCTAGGACTTAGAGTCGTCTCCCACAATATTATTATCTGTTCCGATTCCGTCATCCATAAATGACCCACTTAGAGTAGAGACACCGAATGACATTGGTGTCTTCTTGTTATGTTTGATAGTTACCGAGACTTTTAGAGGCTCTAAAGAACAATCAATGACTTGAGGAACGATATGAACTCCTTTGCTTCTAGCTAGAATTACGAAGCCCTCCTCTGTTTTAGATGTAATATCTACTTGAGCTTGTGGGTTACCGATAACTGTTAAATCAATAGAGTAGTCATAGGCATTTAAGAATTCCCCGAAGCCCTCTACAGCCATATTGAAGTTATAAGTTCCTGTTGAAGAGTTAATAGCAACTTCTTTACCATAAACTCTATTCATTGTATTTAGCTCATCAATTGCCGCATCGATAGATTTTAAAGCTTGTAGGTCTGTTCCTCTTAAAGTATCAATTAAAGCATTGACCTGTTGAATTCTCTGAGAAGCTTCACTATCTGTTTTATAGATGTCATCTAAAGCTGAAATTTTAGATTGAGCATCGTCTGCGACTTGTTTAACTTTCAACATGTTATTATGTAAAAGACCTACAACTCTGTTAATTTCAGAGGCTGTGTTCTCTGACTGTTCTGCATTCTTAGTTCTAATAACTGCTAGTTGAGTATTTAAACCTGAGATAAGCCCATCAAATGAACTTTGCAGATTAGACTTATTAGTATCTGCCTCTGTTCTCAATTCTGTTAGTCTGTTATTCACTGAAGAAACTAAATCGGTAAAAGCCTTATCTGTATCTGTTCTTAAGTTAGCAACAGAACTTTTAATTTTATCCGAAAAATCTATTAGAACTGTATTAACATTATTAGTTAATGTATCAACATTTTTATTTAACCCGTCTTCTGTGGAGGGGTCAGAAGGCTTTATCTTTGTGTAAGTTATAGTAGATAAAGTATCCATAGCAATCTCTCTAATAGTATTAGAAGAAACTGATTTAGCTTTATTATCTGTTGTGATAGTAACTCGATCTAAGTCTAAAGGAGCTGGAGATATTATACTCTCAGCAGAAGAAGGAGCAATCTCTGATAGATTTATTGTAGTTAAGGTTTCTAACTCTTCTTTAGTCATAAAGAACCTTTATAATGTATATTCTAGTGCCAAATAATAAGACCTTTATCAGCTAGACTTTTGATTAAAGATTTTAAATTGTTATCCAATAGTTTAAAAGGTTTAGATAAAGAATCATCACTTATAACCATGCCTTCTGTATAAATCTCTTTTAATGGCTCTACCTTTATAGGCTCAAAACTTAGCTTTGTAGTCTTAGTAGTTAATCTATGTTTTATTCTAGTCATTATACAGTCCTTTCACAATATCAGACCTATACCTGAGACTCATTTAGAGCCATTATGAGCCACTTTTAGCTCTATTCCCTCTATTTCTACCATAGCTTTATATAAATCCACTGGGGACATTTTATGAGGTTGATATATTTGCAATTCTGGAAAACTCATTATCTGCAATAGTTTAAGAGTTATTTCCGAACAAAACCATCTGTCTGTATGATTAGCTCCTAAAGGTATGAACTGTGTCCCGAATATCCCTATCCAGTCGTAATTAGAACCCTTTATCTGCTCAGCAAAACTCTCCGCCGCTTGTTCCATAATCTTCGGAACTCTCAATTCAATAGTGTCGATGAGGTGTTCTTGGTCTCTTATATCTTCGTAGGGCTTAAAAATTATAGTGTCGTTATGCTTATCGCTATGCCCAAAGACACGACCGTTAGAGAACTGCAACTCCACATGAGTGTAATCATGAGGAGCTTTCGCTCCTGTCCATAACTTAATAGCCTTAGAGGTAAGAGTGTTAGAGGTTCTAAAAAATAGAACCTTTACGGTTACCTTGCCTAATTGACTAAAGTGTTGTTTATGTGTCAGCATTGCTTAATAAAATTTGCTTCTTTTTAGCATATTCCATAAAGATTTCCGTCTGTTTCTGACCTGCTTCTTTTAAGACTTCTAATAACTGACCTTTAGTAACTGTTTGAAGATTACCCTCCGAGTCAATCCACTTAGTCTCTGATGTAAGTTCTGAAAGACCTATTACAGCTCTTGAAATTCTCTCCTGAGAGACCTCATCTCCGTTTAGATTGATAGATGTATCTGGAAGAGTTACTAAGATGTTACTTACCTCTGTATCTCTAGCCCTTTTAAGTTTAGAAAATTCAAAAGTATCAGCTCCTGATAAAGTCTCATTTAATAAATCGTCTATAGACTCTTTAGTTTCAGGAGTGTAGTCTCCAGAATTTAAGAACTCTGTCTCTGTGTCATTTAATGTTTCTACCATGTTTCACCTTTTATTAGTATCTTTCTTCTGAGGCTTTATGCTCAATAATAGTTTTAGACCCTAGAATTCCACCGTGTCCGTCTGCTCTATGAGAGGTAAGATTAAGAATAAATGAAGAATAATATAGAGAATTAGCTGAAAGTTCTATACATAGTTCTTGAGTATCTGAAGCTAAATAGTATTCCATAGTTACATAATCTGAAGCCTTGTGTTGAACCTCACCTCTGTGTAGAATCTTATCCGGTAGATATATAGGCATATCTGAATCAATAGCATAAGAACCTTTATTTGCATATTTATTACTAAGAGAGAACCCCCGAACATTTACTACGAACATAGGACGATTTATTGCATCTGCACTTATCCCTGTTCTAATCTGCACCTTACTCGTATGGTCTTTTTGGAAAACAGACCCTAGATAATAATCAAATCTATAAGAATGACCGTAAGGTTGATACAGATTAACTTTCGGGTCTGTATGACCAGTAAGAATGTTAGGAGTAGTAGGTAATGATGTGTCCATCTGAGGATAAGTATATACTTGAGGAAGAGCTATATAAATCTCATCGTCTGAATTATAAGAAAACCCTAATAAATGGGCAGAACCTTTCTGATTAACTACTCTTGAACTATGTCCAACAAAATTTACATAATACCATCCTTGACCAGTATCTTTGACATAAGTATTCCTCCAGTTTCCTGCCACACAATCTAAGGCATACTTTGATAAGCCGTCATTACTGAAAACTCTACCTCTTTTTAAAGCTCCTGCTCCGCCAGAATTATAACCTGAATCAGTTCCTATCGCAAATGACCCTTTTTCTATACGAACATAAAATGAAAATCTCAATCTATTAGTAGCAATAAAGCCATGTTCAATAAGATTAAAGACTAAAGATAGCCAATGTTGAGTCTTATCTGTTTCAGGTGAGGTAATCTTTAGTATCTGACCATCCTTAGTACCTGACCAGCCTCCTGCTAAACCTCCCCTATGCATACGAGGACCTGTTGTCTGATCCCCACTATATATATAAGGATTGTCTTTTGTAGCTAAAGAAGGGTCAAATGTGGAAGTTGTTTGTTCTGAAGAAAATCTACCCTCGAATGCCTTTGTATGAGGATGTACAGCTTCTACTTTAACTTTAGAATTACGAGAAATAAATGGTAGTTCTCTGTCAGGCAACACATAACTGTTATAAAGGATAGGATGACCTATATCATTTCTCATAAGATGTAAAGTATCTTTATCGTTTTCGACCAGCCTTTTATCATAACCGTTCTCAAATTGGTTCATAGCCTTCTTATAGTTAGGAACTTTAGAACCATCAGATAATGTTACATCTTTCTCTGAATTAGAGGTCATGTCTCTAATAGAAGAAATGTTTTCCTGATAAGTCTTATTCAGGTCTTCTGTAGCTTCAATTGAGTCGTTAATGGATGTAATTACATCTGACATATTTACTGACATTTACTTAATATCCTTTTTTAGATTTGGAGTTTATCCTAAACATAAGTTCCAAAACCTATGAAACTTTTATCAGTTTCTTTTCAGAATAGAGTTTATCTAGTCTTGTAAGAATTAAGACATCTTCACTAAATAAGAATAAGTCTTCCGTAGATTCGACATAAACATAAAAGCCTTTATAGCCTCTAACTGTTATAGAACGATTAGCTACAAACTGTGTTGGCTCTTCTATCATTGAATTCGGAATAATCTCCCGACCATTTCTTAACATGTATTACCTTATTGTAAAAATTTCTACTCTATGTGAGTCAATTGGAGCTATCTGGAACACAACTTTATCTTTAGAACTATTCAAACCCCATATGCCATCTCGAACTTGATAGACCCCCTCGATTGTAACTACCACTTCTGCACTATCATTTAAAGGTGAAGTTTGCTCTGGAATTGCAAATTCTGTAGTAGCTCCGTCTCCTACATATAGTTTCCTTGCCTTAGATATTCCTAAAGATATATTTATAGCTTCCTCAATATAGCTTAAGTTGAGATAAGTTTTATCTGAAGTAGAGGTAACCTTTAATTGTTCCTGCTGTCTCAAAACCAAATTATCCAGCCCAGATAGAACATCTGTTTCACCTGCTTTAATAGTATATTTAGCAATAGCACTAGACACAATATTTGAGTCTGAGTCCTGAATATCTATATAAATTGATTGGTCTGAATTGCTTGTATTAACTAATGAGGCAGAGACTACCTTTATTGGGGCTTGACATATTAATAAGTCTGTCCCCTTAAATGTTGTTCTGTTTAACATAAAAGTTCCTTAATGTATAGAGCTTAACTGAACAGACAAAGTATCCATTTTAATAGAATTCAATTGTCTTAAGACACTGTTTGCCTTAGAAGTTATAAAAGAAAACTTAGAAGAAATCTCTGTATCAATAGTGTTATATTTAGAAGAAAGAGTTAAAGACTTCTTTAGATTTTCAACTTCTGTCTTAATGGCTAATTTGAAGTCCTCGTAATCTTTAGATAAAGATTGTTTAACTTCTTTTACAGAAGCTCTAAGCTCTTCTTGTTCAGCTAAATTCAATAGATTTAAAGCCTTACTAGAAACTCTCATAAAAGACTGTAACATCTGCCCTTGTTTTATATCTTCTTGATTATGCCTAAACTTTATCTCGTATTCAGAAACTAATTGTTCGCTTTTAGATAGTCTATCTGTAACTGATTGTAAAATAGTATCTCTAGTTTGGTCAAAGTCCCTTTTCTCTTTTAAGAACTCTTCTTGATAGATTAAATTAGCATTTACTAGACCTACCTGTGCTTTAGTAATAACAACATTAGCTTCTGTCTCTATGTAATTATCATAAGTCTTGTTAGAGATAGATTTTAAATCCTGAGTATAAGTAGCAATAAGGTCCGATATAGTTTCAGTATATCTATTAACATCTTGTTCCACTTTAGTATAAATAGATTTAGTATTGTTCTTTAAATCTCTTGCTTCCAGTTCGCTTAACATCGATTTTACAGCAGAGTTATTAGCTAATATAGTCTGTCTTCTTGTTTCAATTACTGAGTCTTGAGACTGACTGTATAAAGTGTCAATTAGAGGGGTTAGAAAGTCTAGTTTTAAAACATGTTCGTCTATCTTGGTGGAAATAAGGTCGCCTTTAGCTTCTGTTTCTAAATAGACTTTTCTAACCGCTGACAGACTATCTATTGTTTTATCTGTCAGTTGTTTTATAGCGGATGTGAAAGATGTGTCCCCTTGTTTTATCAATTCTTTTAGATTTGAAATAGCACTGTCGGTAACCTCAGTAACGGTTTTCTCAGAGTTATAAGCAATAGTTTGAATACTAGTAGATAACTGTGTAATGGATGTCATAACACCTTGGATATAGTCTTTCACCAAGTCTATTTCATATAGTTTCTCTTTTACTAAAGACTCAGATGTTTGTGTAAAAGTATCTTGTATAGCAAACAAAGTGGTGTTCAGGGAGGTTATATGCTGGTCTCTTAGAGAAGACAAGTATTCTCGACTATGAATGGTTACATAATCTTTTAAAGAGAGATAAAGAGTGTCTATCTCTGTAAGAATAGATTTTGAAGAGGAGAGTCTTGTATCAATTTCTGATAAAGCCTTGCCTAATGAGTAAATTTCTTTACCGTCTATATCTAAGATGTCTGCCTCTGAAAACATAAATGACTCTAAGTTCTTGAACCTTTGTAAAGTTTTAGTTATGTTAGAGGCGATAATTTCCATATCTGAGTTATAAGTTTCAATTAGAGTGCCGAGGAAATCGCTCCCCTCGACTACTTTGAGACCTATTTCAGAATTACTCGAAGTATTTCTAGCCATAATGACCCTTAATATTCTGTTTCAGTAGCAATAGCTCTAAGATTAAAGATTTTAGGTCTGTTAAGCTTATCCTTATCTGTAACACTTAGCTCTATTTTTATTCTTGGACTAAAACCTTTCCTAAAATCGATTTTATCTGAACCAACTTCCTCGCTATCTATGATTTCAATAAATGTTGAAGCCTCTCCTGAATTGTTAAGCACTCTGTTGTGGTAAATATCTTCAAAAATAGTTAGACCTGTATAGTCTTCTGCATATAGGTGATGCCCATCTATCTTAGAACTTATCTTTACAGAATTAGTATCTACTTTATTAACATTAAAGTCTAAATCAGTTAAAGTCTTGTTTAATAGCTCCTGAACCTCCGATAAGTCTAACCCTTTGATAGATATGTTTATGTTTCTTATATAAGAGTTTATATCTGTTGTAGGTAAGACTTCTTTATAAGCATTTAGTATGTAAGTTATCCCATCATTATAGTTAAACAATAGCACTGAGAAACATAAATTGTCTGTATAGTTAGTATCTGTTTGGAAAGTTAAGGTTGTAAAGACTCTCTTCTTAGATATTTCAAATAAGAATTCCTGCATATTCTGTTGAGTTACCTTAGACAGTTCGTTCCAAGTATAACCATTAGTTAAAGAATAAAAGACCTTTACATTGCTATCTCTATAATTATGAATAGTTAGATAAGTTTTCAAACTGTTTTGATTTGACCAGTTAGATATGCTCTTTGAAATATAAACCGATTTATCTGTAATGTCTGACACAGACAATTGGATAGAATTATCTAACTGAGGACTTAGTAAAGTTTCTGTTTCCAGTGAGTTAGATGTCAATTTTACAGAAACCTCTATAGATTTTATATTATTAGAAGGAATAGAGACTGTCTCATATAGCTCTACATCATGTAGAAATGCACCTCCCTCTGTGTCTATAAGTTTGACTTTCTTTTCTATAGATGTGTTTTCTTCAATAGTTTCAGCAGACAATAAAGAAAAGTTAGAAACCTTTCTAGGAGTGTCAAACTTATATGTAAATGAATGTGTAACAGTGTTCTCGAAAACAATTCCGTTTATTTTAAACCATAAATCACTGTTTTGCACAGGAGTCCATGTTACCATGTTAGAACTTTCCAGCATGACTCCTTGTAGATAGGGTTGCACAGAAATCCAGTTCCCTGTAAATAAATCTTTCTCGCCTAGAGTAGCTATTCTTGTAACTAATTCAGTCTGATTAGTATATAAAATAAAAGCATAATATGTGTCTTTCTCTAGCAAAATTTTATCCTCAAATTCTACCTCTGTCGGCTGAAGAGAAGATACTTCAGTTTTTTCACCATCAGCCACATATGGAATAGTAGCCTTAGTAACCATCTTAGTTATATCAGGTATCCCCGCTGTTAATTCAACTACATAGACTGTTAGGTCTGACAATAGAGTAGCGGTTTCAGACCCATTTTCTGCTCCTATATAGAACTCAATAGAGTGTAGATTAAAGCTATTAGATACATAAAATACCTGAGAAGTAGGGTCTCCACAATGACAACAGTTACATGGTGGAGGAGGCGGGGGAGTATAAGTTACTAAAGTAGTCTTCATTGGAATTCCAGTAAAAGAAGCAGACCCTCTAGTCCCTAGGTATTCTCCTGATAGATTATCTAAGAACTTTTCAACAGTCTCCATTACAGCTATTCCTCTAGTCCCTGAATTATATCCACCTATATCTACTGTTAGACTTACAGACCCATCTGAGTTTGAATTATAAGAACCTGAAACCTTTATGTCATCAATATATAAGTCTAGCTCTACATCTGGATTATATGCTCCTGCGGGAGCGGATATTACAATCTTTGTTGGGGTTGGTAGCATTCTGTTGGAATTCAGTTCTTCCGTTGTTCTACCTGCCAGTGAAGTTACTGAAGTTGTAGTAGTTATATGCTCATCTACCCACCGTAAAGTATTAGGAGTTATAGTTAGATTTACAAATGGAGGCTTCTTAGTAGATAGCCTGTTTATCCGTTTCAATGCAGAATATAGTTCTTGTTTTATCTCTGTTGTGTAGTAGTTTGATTTTACAGGAAGAGTTATCCTAGTCCCTTTTATTCCTGTGTCAAGATTAAATGTTTCCCAGTCTGAATTCAAAGATATAGATTTATCCTCAGAAACTGTTACACAAGTTTCCTTTAAAGCTTCTATCAATTCTCTGTCTAATAAAGAGTCATCCGTGAAAGAATCGATAAATATATCTGATAGCTCTGAAGCTCCTGACTCAGCTCTTGCTTGACTTAACAAAAAAAGATTAGACATACCTTTCTCTAGCTTCTGTAATCTATCAGCCATGTCCTGGATTTCTGACATCATAAAGACTCTGTAAGCTTCGTATTCAATGACAGGAGTTTTACCATATTCAACTGATATTGTAGCAAGACTCAAGGAGTTTATATTGTCTGTTACAGGAGCAATAGGTGTTCTGTAAAGATTGGATTTACCTCTTAATATGAAAAATCTACCAGAAACAGAATTAAACATATCTTCTCGTTTTAATATTAGCCTATCTTTTCTAGGACTGACTAATCTATATGTAGCAGATAGTTTATATTTAAAAGCTCCCTCTGAATCAAATTGGAACATAGAATACATCAATCTAATCTTATTCCTATCGACTCCCTCGACACTTACTAGAGACCTTTCTGAGACATTAGTATATTCATATCTATAAAACAATTTAAGTATGGTAAATGTAGAACCTTTTTCAGGACGATTTCCAGACAACCACTTAATATAAGCCTTTCCTGAATTATGACTTAATGTCCAATCAGAGTTCATTTTATATATAGCTTCCCCTACACTTATTTGAGGAGTTATATATGATATTTGAAACACAGACTCAGTTATATCAGATATATAGATATAGTCTAGGTCTCCCGTATTTGACCTAGTTATAACTGTATCTATCAGTCGTTTATGACCTACCACAGATTCAATAGAGTGGATAAACTTATCTGTAAATTTATAAGCTAGAAAGTTCCCTATAAAATAATCCTCTGACTGTCTATCAGATATTAAAGTAGAAGTGTCTTCTGATGTAAATAACTGATATGAGAAGCTTTGGTCGTATAAAAAGGATAGATTATAACCACCTACATTAGCATTTCCTGAAGATATATTCATATGTAACTCCTCAATTATCTCTGGATTAGTTGAGTTAGTTAGTCTTTGATTTACCGTAGGTCTTAAACCTTTTACTACATAGTTTCCATTAGAATTATAATCGTATCGTCCTACAATATCTAAGACTCCCCGCATTTCAGGGTCTATTCTGTTAGCATTTATAACTACCGCTCCCTCTATCTGCCAGACTCCAAAGAAAGGTTCTTCTTGAGAGGTCTTAGATAGTACCCACTCACCTTTTAGTTGCAATCTGTCTGCACCTCTACTGTCGTAAGCATATCCTGGTGCTAAGTCTCTTAAAGTAGGGTCTGTATCAGCTTTTACTCTAACCGCTGATATTAATATGCCCACAGTATAAGTGTTTATAGTTCCATCTTCTTTATAGACTGGCTCTGTAAATAAAGAGTCTTTACCGTCTATGTCTATATAGAACCCCTCATAATAAAGAGTAGTAGAACCGCTAACAGATACAGTTACCTTATTATTAGTTATAATTAAAGGATTGATTATATTTATTAAAGTTTCTTCTTGGTCTTTTATCAACTTTATAGGTAGTATCTCTTTTAATCCTAAAGAAGACTTATCAGATAGTATATAGTCGTGTAGGTCTTTTACTGTTGATGTAGCCTTACCTTTTTTCATAGGTAAATAGAAATAAATCATCTGCTCATCTGATGAGGTTTCATGTCTTATTTCCTGATAGTCTTCTGTTTTATTCATTTCAAAGGTGAAGTATTTATTAGAGTCTGTATGTAAAAACTCTAACCCTTTCAGCTCTAGATAGTGGCTCTTATCCGTTTTATTTATATAAACAGATCCGCCCTCAATTAATGACCCAGATTTCTTATATAAAGTATCGGACAGCTTCTTCATTTCATTTAAAAATAAAGACTGTATTTCGTTTAGTTCTGAACTCTGTAAAGGAGATGTAGCTCTGAATAAAATCTTTTTATAGCCTTTAGATATATGATTATCTTCTGTTGGGTATAAAGTTCTATCAAAGATTTCACTCTCTTTAGTTAATTTCTCTGCTAGTTGTAAAATTACTGACATTCTTAGTTACCTTTAAAATGATAGCACAAAATCGAAGACTTCTCTGGTGTATTTACTTTTCACGACAGGTGCAATATTGCTTACAGCTACGAATGTCCCTATATTATACTTATCTGTATCTGTCTCAAATTTCAATAAAGATTTTGTCGGAGAGGAACCTGTTTTTGTTTTAGTGTCATAGAACAGACCAATCTGATATAGAACAGTTCCATCAGATATATCATCTAAACTTAGACGGAAACTAAAATATAAGTTTCTAGTTATGTCCTCAGTATTCTCTGAAAACTTATTAAAGTCGCCTTCCCCTAGTATCTGCCAATACTTACCATCATTTGTAGCAATATTGTCAGGTTTTTCATATGAAAAATGCTCTGCTTTTATCTCTTTCACGAAACCTTTCTTGTCAGACTCTTTAAGGTATAATATGTTTTGAACCTCTGTAGTGTCTGTGCTTACAGGAACTGACCCCTCTAACCACTTTTCTATCTGACTGTTAGAATAATTTGAGACCGGTCTGCCTCCAAATGCTAGATAAAATCTTCTAGAGTAGCTCTTCCCAGCTAAATTCTCTGATAGTTTTAGTCTCATTTCCTTATCATAGTTCTCAGAATATATCAAAGGTTAGACCTCCTATACTTTCTTTGTCAAGTCAATAACTCTGATATCATTAGCCCAGTATATCCTCTTATTAGAAGAAATGTCGTATAGTTTATCTAAAGATAAATTATAGTTGTCTTGTATTGTCCCAGTTACATCACTTATAATGTAGTCTGTCTCTCTGTCTAGTATTCTTAGATAGTTATTCAATTCATCATCTGACCATTTTAAATATCTTCTACCTGTTAAAGTTTCCATTGTATCCTTTATGTCTCTTACTTCAAGTCTTTCAGAGGTTAAAGTGCTTACAGAACACTCTATTTCAGATAAAGGAGTTTCTGAAATATTTTTATAAGAACTAAATATAGACCTAAGCTCGTCTTTCACTACATAAAGACCTTTACCCCATGATAAAGCTTTGTTCCAATATAGTTTATCAATATATGAGAGGTCTAAAGATGTAAGATTACCCACAGTAGTTATATGTATATCCACCCAGTCTGGAAATCTCTTATATATTGGTTGCAAATTAATTAGAGAAGATAAGCTAACTTCCAACCACTCAGACCTAATGAACTCTTTTTTAAGTGTCCCAGAAATATCGTCTGAAGATTTATTATATATGTCTCTTAATTCCAAGCTATAAATATCCTTTAACAAAATGTTTGTGTCTGAATAGTAACGGTATAAATCCGTCTTTACCTGACTTTTATGCATAGTATATGTATTTCTAGTCTTAGAAGAGATAAGATTATAACAATAAGACTTAGTTCTATAATTAGTTGAAGTTAAGCTAAGTCTATATTCAATATGTTTGGAGGTGTTTCTAGTTAAGTTTAGATTTACAATAGGTAAGAATAAATTAGTAGTGTCAGAGAAGACTCTCTGGTAATCAATATAGACTTTATTTCGCTTTACTCCTGGTATCCCTGAAATCACTGATAAATTTTGAAGAAAGGGACTTCCACCAGATAGTATCATCTGTCTATTGGCTTCTGGGTCTCGTAATACCTTACAAGAGGTTTCGTAAGGTTTGTAAGTGTCAATAGTGTCTATCAATAAGTCTAGTTCGTTCTCATCTGTTATAGCTACTGAACTCTCTATATCAAATATGCCCTCTCTGTTATTCCTTAGACTCTGTCTTACTGGTATAAACCTTTCTGCACCTGTTGTTAGGTCATACCTGCATATATTAGAGTCTGTCTTACCTAATGAAGCTTCAGTCTCATAAACTATGCTAGTATTTGAGATAGCTCTCAGCAAGACCTCTAACATAAACTTAGTCCCAGATTTAGGAGTTATTAGAAAGTTCCATAAGTATAAGCCCTCTTCCGATATGTCTCTATTGTAAGACAGTATATTATCTAAAGCCTCGGGTTCAACTTTCTTCAGTTCTGAAGCAGAAACATAGAAATATTTTTCTTGTATATAGTCTATCAATATAGCAAGTATCTTATACAAAGGCTCATCTCGTAGTCTTTCAGGGATAAACTGCTTAGAATGAGATATTTCAAGTAAATCTAAAGGATAAGTTTTATAATATATAGTCATAATATACCGAACTAATCTCTGCTTCTCTTTAGAGTCTTTTTTATCTTTGATTAATAAATTATACACATAACTATCTGTTTCCCTCTGAGTCCAATCTGTGTAACTCTGAGCCACCTCTATGAACCTATCTAAATAAATATCAGATAACAATATTTCATTTAGAGTAGATAACAATTCTTGCTCTGAAATATTCCAAGATAGTTCAGAGTATAGTTCCTTTATATTAGGAGATGTTTCTGAACCCTCTAGTTTCTTAGTAAAGTAGAAAAAAGAGATGTTATAGAATAGTTTATTATTAGTAAATTGATAATTCATAGTTATCTCGTATAAGTTATAAACATATCAGAAATATATATAGATTTCTTTAAAGAATGAAAAGTATCTATGTCTGGCACAAACCTACCTTTAGGAACACTTTCTGTTAGTTGTAAGCATATATCAGAAGTAGATATCTGAATATCTTTAGTCTGTATAGTGTTTTTATACTTATTAGAGACAGTTTCAATAATATTCTGAACTTTCCCATCTGCCAAGTCTCCTATATAAATAACAGAGAACTTTAGAGATATAGAATTTTCTATACTCAAGACTATTACTGACACCCTAGTCTCTAAGAGTCTTCGGAAATTCAGGTCTCTCTGAAAATCCTCTAGTAAGACCTCTGAGAATTTTTCATTTGGAAGTAGATAAATATATTTATAAGGAAAAGACTCCTCTACAAAAAAGTCGTGAAGATATGAATATAGTTGTTTAGAAACAAAAGTTTCATAATCAGATTTTACAACTAATCGACCATCTACCGAACTTCTTAAAGCATTATATCGTAAAGTTTCAAGGTTCATGTAGTAGCTCGGCTCTCTTATAACTTTACTAGAAAGTATAACCATATCTTCAATAATTATCTTAGATATGTCTAATTCTTCAATAGTTCTACTAAAGCCTAAGAATGTGTATGATATTATGTCCTGATGTGAAATCTTACGACCTAATATCCCGTTACCAAAGACTAGCTTTACTGTATTTTCTGAAGGAATTCTTAGAACTGTATTATGTAAGTTCTCATAAAAACCAGAAACACCTGTATCAATTACAGAAACCTCTTCATTATTTATAGATAAAGTTTCAAATTCCTGTGATATGTAAGTGTGTTCTATGCCTATATTCGCCACATAGAAATCTTGATAACCTCCTGTTATCTTTATTTCTAGTTTCCTAGCTACCAATATATCTAAGATAATCTCTTCCCCAGATAACACAGTGTAAGAGGAATGAGAAGTATTATCCACTACAATATCTTTTATTATAGCTTGGTAATCCAAATCTTCATAGAGAGCTAGTATAGACCCCGTATTTAAAGTTACTGATTTTTCAAATATAGCTCGGTATCTTACTACTTTAGCCTTAGCTAATGGAATGAAAAAGCCTTTATTCACACCATGTTCTGTTACTGAACTTAGTTTCCTAGCCTTTAACAGAGAAGACTCTCTCTGTAATAAAGCTTTACTATGCTCAGACATAGATGTTACTCCTGATAACAGTTCAATTATAGTCTGACCTGCACTCCCGCTAAAAAAATCTTTAGTCTTCATAGAATTCGGAAGAGTATTGATAAAATCTTTTAAGTCTTTCTGTATCTCTTTATTAGAAATATAGCTCATAGCTCACCTTGTTAAGTCGCCCACAAATTCAAATTTAGTCTGACCGTACCCTTTTACCTTAAAGACTAGCCTTAACTTATATATGTGAGAGTCAATATCTAAAGAGACCTCAGAAGAACTTGGAATAATTATGACCCTCTGTTCCCATCTTGATACAGCATTTAAGATTTCATTATATATAGAGAAAGCTATCTCGTCTGAATATAGCTCAAATAGTAGTTTATGCACATTACTACCATATTCAGGATTAAACAGCCTTTCTCCTTTCCTAGTAAGTATTAAGTTCTTTAACGATTGAAACACAGAATCTATATCTTTCAATACAGAAGTTTCTAAAGATTGGTCATAGTCAGTATATAGATTTAGGTTCATAATAAGTTAATCCCAACTAAAATCTTTAAACTTAACATTAATCTCTCCGTTTAACAATCTCACTAATTGTCTAGCATTGTAATTATTGTAATTATTGTAATTATTGTAATTATTGTAATTATTGTAATTATAAGGATAGCCTAAGAAGAAATCTTCTAATGTTTCTACCGCTGTATCATAGTATCCTAAATTATCTAAGTCTAAATCCAAATTTCCTTTAGAATCTAATCCTACTCTTATCTTTATATGAGCTGAGTCAAAAATATCAGACTCCTCTACATATAACATTACAGACTTACCTTTAACCTCAGATATCTGATATCTGATATATCTTTTCCACATACTTACCACTTAAATGTTCTCCTAAAAGTTTCTTCATTTACTTGCCCTTATATTTCTCTTTTAATAGTTTATACAAAGCACTCTCTATTTTATCTATATTTGCTGTTTCTCTTAACTCTTTTATAGTGTAGATTTGTCCTCTTCATATTCCAAAACTCTTATTAAATCCTCATTAGCTTCCCAGAACTCTTTCAAGTCTTTTTTTACCTGCTTAAAAGAATTACCTAAAACCTTTCTCAATTGTTTAAAATGACTCTCCGAAGTTTCCCTACCCTAATATGGAATTTCTTGATTTCCTACCACGACTTTTATTCTATGAGAATGACCTGCCCCTGAGCCTTTTTCAAAAAATACTTTTATATGAAAGTTCTTCTTTAATTTTACTATAAAGTCCTTAGCATTATATTTCACAGGAGACATAGCTAAAATAATATGACCTGCCTTTAACAATTCTTCCATTACTCTATCTTCAAAATTATACGACACTTAGATATCCTTTTAATTTGCAATAACATCTGGAGAACCTTGCACATTTACAGAGGTGCATGATATTAAATCTCCGACTCTAGCTACTGGCTTGGAATTCACTAAAACAGTAGATGAGCCTGTTAATTGCACACCTTTATGACCTTTTGTAGGGTCTCCACAAGAATGCATAGCCCACTTATCCCCAACTCTATGTTTAGATTTAGAATTCACTAAGACATCTGGAGAACCATTTTCACTTGGTCTAGGAGGAAAACATTGATGACCTGAGCAAAAGTCTCCCTGTCTAACAATAGAAGGCATTATAGATTACCTACTTTCCCGTATTCTCGCTCTTTTCTGAAGAAGTCAGATTTCCAATTAAGATTGAAGAATTCCATAAGTTCTGTATCAGACACATCGTAAGAGATGTCAGATATCTCTTTGAAAAATTCTTGTTCTTTCTCTAGCTTATAGATATTTACTAACCTGTCGATTTCTGATAATATAGCATTTATATTAAAAGCATTGTATAGATTTACTATTAGCTCTTGCTCTGTGTTTCCTGTAACTTTTTTGAAAGTATTAAATAGCACAGCTTTTATTGAGGAGGAAATAGATAGTCTGTTTATATAACTATTAAAAGAATTAGACTCTATCGTGTTATATTGGTCTAGGAACTCTTTTATGAAGATAGATTTAGGATATAATATCTCTTGTCTCAATAGGTTTAAATCGCATACCTCTAGTAAAGGTAGGTCTAAGGAATTAATTGCTATGTAAAGCTTATTACGATAGGCTACAATATCTGTATAAGTCTCGGAATAATATGTATCTAAGACTTTAGAGGTATATATAAATCTCTGTATGTTTTCTTGTAAAAGTTCTTCAGTGTTAAATAGCTCTTTCATATATTTATAGTAATCCGTATTCCTGTCCTTTACAAATACTAGCTGAGTGTCAAATATAAGATTATTATCTAGTTTAGGAGAAGTTCCAGAGGTTTCACTTGCTCCTAAACTATCACTTCCGTTAGCTTCTATAACTCTATATAGATAGTTCTTATCTAATTTAGGAAAGAATAGTATATCGCCTACTTTATACTGTTGATTAGGCTTAAATATAGTGTCTGTTCTTAGCACTAAATCTTCTGAAAGATTTCTTAGAATGTTCTTTATGTAGACTACACTCAACTGATAAGTCATATAAGTCCTTTTATTTATGACTTATCAAACCGTAGCTATTAGATTTAGTTTTCCATTATAGGTTGCCCTTTTAGTATTAAGGATGAGGTTGCTGACACCGTTATACCTTTATCTGAAACAATAGTGTCGCCTTTACTGTAAGAATATGTTCCTGACCCTTGCACCATCTCTTTATGGTTCTTCTCTGTTAGAACTGTTGTATTACCGTCTGTAACAGTCTCTCTGTCTTTCTTTACATGATTGTAAGAATTAGTTTCAATAGATATGTCTGAGCTACCTTTTATTAAGGATGTATAGTCTCCGTCTGTTACTATCTTAGTATTTCCTGTAATATGGACATATAGATTTCCGTCAGCATCTATCTTAGCAAATGACCCTGAAGAATGATGTAAGGTTAATTCTTGTTTAGTTCTATTAATTTTAAAGAAGTTCAATAATCTGTCTATCCAGCCATAAGAGGTGGGATAGTCTTCATTGAAGTCAGCATTTAGACAAGTATCTTTAGGAGATGTAAATCTTTTATCAGATATAGTTTGGTCTTCACCTAGCTTACCTTTTACATGCTTAGATTCGATAGTCTCGTTCGGAGTTCCTTTTAATGTTCCTGATGTTGGGCATTTAGAGTTAGAGGTGGAATGTCTATCATCTTGTCTGGTTCTCTGATTAGATAGTATGCCTATTACAATTCCATGGTAAATGTCTCTGTGAGGAAATGTTACAATTACTTGTGTGTTTATGTCTGGTATGCTAGAGAAAGAAGAATAAGCACTACCGCCTATTCCTACGGGTTGCAATATAGGGTAGAAAGGAAGGTCTTCTTTAGGTATCTGTTCTGTTAGACCTTTTATATGAACCTTTACTCGTGAGAGTTTCTTTGGGTCGTTGTTGTCTATCACTTCTGCTATAAAGATTCCGTCTAGTTTATGAGTCTTAGATATAGTGTCAATTGGATTAGTTAGCATAGTTTTTCTTTCTAGGCTAACCTTTAGAAAATTAGTGTTAGTATATAGTATAAATAAAAATAAATAATGTTTTTGAAAATTGCCCTCGAAAGAGGGACTTTTGTGGGTCAAATTATCGTTTTTCCCTTTCTTTTTATAATCCTCCTAAGGAATAAAACTATCGTTTTCATCGAATTCCGATTTTTTCCAAGTTTTTCTTGAAGTTTCAAAATAAGTTTTATTACCGTTTTGGTCGAATTCCGACTTTTTCCAGTATCCATCAGAGTCTTTCCAATAAGTTTTATTACCGTTTTGGTCAAACTCGAATTTAGTCCATGATTTTACAAGTTCTTTAACAGAACTTGATTTTTCTTTAGGAACTTCCATAATTTAACAACACCTTGTATAATAACTCAAAAAAGAAATTTTGAATTTTTACATTCTCTATTTCTTTTTTGTTACCGAAATTATACATTTGATAAGTCAGCAGATAACATATATGTTACATCGTCTGGACTGTTTATCAATAGTTTCAAAGTATCTCCAGCTACTAGCACTATCTTATCGTTAAAAGTAACGGTCTCTTTACCAGACAGTTCTATTTGGATAATAGGTATGTCAGACACCTTTACAATTACGGAAACTGTAGCTTCTGAGAGGTTACTTAGGATAAGCCCTATGATAACCATCTCTTTATGGTTCTCGATAGTTATTAATTTATTAGATATATGTTTTAAATATCCTTTATGATTTACCAACATTGTTAGCCCTTATCCGTAGAGTAATGATTGTCGTTTGCAATAAGCTCTAGTAGGCTTATCGGATATAGAGATAGAAGTATCTTTCACTGAACTCTTTAGTCCCTCTGTATTTAAACTGAACTCTCTAGCCTTTACATTATCTCCATTAACATTTAGACTCACTATAGAGTCCTTTAGAGACACTCTAGCTACCTTACCTGATAAAGTTAAATCAATATCCTTAGAATTAAATTCAAATGTAGTTGCTGGATAGACAGTTCCTGTTGTGTTAGAAGAAATAGCATAGATATGAGTAGAAGCATGATTTCTTAAGAAGTCTGATAATAGTTTATCCTCTTTAGAGTGAAGACCATCTTTAGTTTTAGTTGCTGGTGTTAAGACAATATCAAGGGTCTTTAAAGCTTCTGTTACTGTTCCTGACTCTGCTAAGACATTTTCTAGCTCTTTCTTATTTACTAGAATGTAGTCTGTAGAGTATTTCTGTAAGATAAGTTCTTGTTCTGTCATGCTTCTCTTTTTCAATATCTAAGATAAATCTTTAGTATTATAGCTAGTCTCTACTTACTTGATTATTTTTAGACTGTCTCTTTAAATCAAAGTATAAAGCTTCGAGTTCAACGATAGAGAAGTATTTAACTGTTTGCCCTTGTTTTAATTCTCTGTAATCGTGTATGTCATTGTATAGTAACAATAAGAACCAGTATTGAGTGTCTTTATATAGATTATAAGAGAGTAAGTCTGGTCTGTGTTCCTCTTTATCTACTATGTAAAGACCGATAGATTTTAGTTCAGATATTCTTTCAATTATAGAAGAGGTTAGAATATCTAAAGACTCGCCATCATGATTAGCGAACTTCTCGATTGCATATTTATCTTGTGTTGATATTTCATTGTTTAGATAGAACATTATTATTTTACTTTAGACTAACCACTCGTTAGCTTCCTCTAAATCTAACTGCATAGAAGGTTCAAGAGTTATAGATATTTCAGCATAAAGAGGTAGATTTGTGCCTTTTATGACTTCCTTACTTAGGATAGTATTCAGACTTCTAAGGATTAGATAAGAGGCTCTGAACCATTTACCCACCTTTATAGAGATAGTATTTACTGGCTTCAATAGAGGGGTTCCTGCATTATATCCTAAAGGAGCTGTTAAAGTGCCAATCATAGTTTTAGTAGGATAAATAGCTTCGTTTAAGTCTCTAACAGCCTTTCTAACATCATCGTCTGGATTTAAAGCTACATGAACAAATGTGAATGATAAGGGAGATGTAGTAGTAGATTTCCATAACTGTTTAGAGTCTTCTAAAGTTCTTACTGTAAAAGATTGACCTACTAGAGAAGCTACTTTCTCAGCCTTATCTGAGAAATTATTCAATTTAGATAACTCATAAGCAGAGGTGTAATCAGTAGATGTAGCTAAAGATAGATTGTCTTTTATAAACCCTGAAACTGTATTTCCGTTAGGTAAAGCAATTATAAGCTTATTAGTGCTATTAGACTGAATAGAGGTGATGTAATTATTAGCATCCATATTTTAGATTTCCTTTATATATAATAGAGTGTAACTCTATTTACAGTTTTTCATGATTTCCATAGGGGTTCTGTGTAAGTAAAGTTACATTTCTGATATGCCTATCTATGTAGGAGGCATAAAGTCTCCTGTTAATTTATTCAAAGACTCTCTAGTTAGTTCTATAACCTGTCTAAAGTTACTATTTTCATAGATTGAAGAAACCTTAGATACTAGATAGTTCCCGCTATAATAATCTGGTATATTAGAATAGTGGGTAGGAGTGTCTAAGAACATAACCAGCTCTAAAGGTCTTACTTCCTTATATAGATTAGAATAAGACAGTTTCAAGCTATGAGAGGAAAATAAGGAGACAGACTGTTTATAATTACCAATAGCTTTTACATAGTTATCATGAACATTGTCAGAAAACAATTGAGTAGGGTCGTATCTGTTACCGTATTTAGAGTTTATATTCATATTACTAGATGTAAAGATAGGTTTAACACCATAAGAACTATGAAGTGTGTAGGAGTCTTCGATGAGGTCGTATTGGTATCTCTGTTTAGGGACTCCTGCCCATTTATTAGAAAACCCTGTGTTGTTAAGATATGTTACATCATGATTGTAGTTTATGTCTTTAGAGCTAGTGATATGACCGTCAGGATATATAAATCTCCATGAATGTTTCTTATCTGTTACACTGTTTAAGTCTCGTATAATAAAGCTACCGTCAGCTAATATAGAGTTTATCAAAAAGCTACCTTTAGTGTAGTATCTTAATAAGACTGTATCCACCATCTCTTTATCTGTCTGATTAGTTTGTATCCATGAAGACTGCTTAGAATTGTCCGCCTTTACAAAAGAGTCAATACTTGTAGCATGTTTAGATAGTATGGTAGAAGTAACAACTAATGCAGTCATGTCTTTATAAGCTTTCTGTATCTGATTTGAAGTGTAGTTTATCATAGAGGAGATAGTGCCGTATATAGAAACTGAAATATAGTCTGTTGAGACTCTAGATACAGATAGTTTCAGTATAACAGCTTCAATTAGCTTAGACTCTGTTATTGTCTTGCCTATGTTGATATTAAACAGATTCCCCTCGTTTAAGTATTCTGTTAGTTCAATTATCTTTGTTTGGAAATGTATCTCAATTAGGGGAGGTATGTTACCAGACTTCTCTTCAATGATAAGTTTCTGTAAGTCTCCTTTATTTAGAAAGTCTTTAAAGTGAGCGATAGTGAAGCTAAATATATATTGGTTTTCAATTCCTATCATGAGCTACTCGAAGAAATTAGATATAGCCATACTAAGACTTACATCATCTACATTAGTCTTAGAAGGTTGAGGAGACTGATTAGTAGTAACTGTTTGAGGAGAGACTACTGAAGTAGATGTATTATAAATAGCATTAGACATTGTGTCTCCTAAAGATTGAAGTTTATCATTTACCGTGGATAACCATGAATTGTTTTCTGTATATTGAGGCACAGACTCTTTTACTGCTGAGTAAGTGTCAATTAAATTAGTCTCATCTCTATTATTCAAAGTGTATCCTAGAGACTCTTTAGAGCTATTCTGTGCCACTTTGTCGCTATTTTCTACCATATTCTCTAAAGACTCTAAGCTACTTATAGAGTTTAAAGGAGCTACACTAGATGTAGCCTCTATATTATTTTCTTCTGTATCGTCTCCTCCCCACCAACTAGATATAGAGTCTCCGACACTAGATAGCATAGAGATAGGTGCGTAGTCCATGAGCTTAGAACCAGTATCATGTATAAAGTTAGAAGATGTCTTAGAGTCTAATAAACCAAAAGAGAGGTCAGATAAAATCCCACCTGCAGAAGAAGATAGTTTTTGACCTAATGTAGCTTCTTGACCATCCTCTATGTCAAAATTAGTATTAGCATCATTCCACCCTGACACTCCTGATATAGCTGTTGAGGTTAATAACCCTAGTGGCCCGAGAAATTTTGCCCCTTTAGATAAAATAGAAGCTCCTGAACCTGCCATCTTAGATATAAGACTTGAACCAGATTTACTAGCACCAGATATTAGGTCTGAGGTGTCTGGAAGTAAGCCTCCTGAAAGTAGATCTGTTCCTAGAGATAATAGAGAAGAAGCTTTAGACCTCTTCTTATGTGAGAAAGGATGTACTCTATCTTTAGTAATAAAGTCTGACCTTGTATTATTTAAGCCTGAATGATAATTTTCTCTCGAGGTGTTAAATATGTTAGAGTGGTTGAAGGAAGTAATATCGCTACTGCTAGACCTACCCCTATGAGAATAGCTATTAATGCCCATATTGTGTAAAGTATTACTAGAAACGCTCTCACTGTTAATGACATTGTTTAAACCTCTTTTCCTGAAAGCATTGCCTTCAATTTCTTTATTATGGTTAGTTTCAAAACCTGTATTTCTATGATTAGTATCCCTTAGAGGTGTGTCTGTGCTTCTATGATAATCTCTAGTATTTTCAGATAATCTAGTTTTAGATTTATCTAAAGCCCTACTTTCAGAGACGAACTTAGACTTTGTAGAACGATTATTACTATCTTTCCTTAAATCAATTAGACTAGAAGTGTAACTCTTAGTTGAATTTTGAGACTCTAGCTCTGTCTTTATATCTGTCAATAAGTCTTGCTGTATGAATCTATCTCTGTCAGCTTCTCTGCTATAAGTCTCAATATCTATTAATGTCTTTAAAGTCTGAACTAATATAGATTGGGACTCTTCAGAAATGTCAAGATGGGAGTCTAGTTGGGGTTTTATATATTGAGACTGACTCTCTTTTGATGCTGTGTTTGAAGATAGCTCTTTTACAATGTTGTTAGAATTGTCAATTAAAGAACTAAGTTTAGCTTCAGAGTCCCTCGTATTGCTAATTTCCTTATTACTGTGTTCCATCATATTTGAAGTTTCATTATAAGCAGATTGCACCTCTACTAATGATAGAATTTTATCTGTATTCTTTTCAGCCTGTTTTTGGATTTCTTTTAAATTTTTAGAACTCTCTAGAGTCAATTCTGAGCTATCTAATCTCTGAGATATATATTCACTACTATTTTTATCAGACTTATCTCTGAGCTTATCTGAACTACTCTGAGACATATATTCAGAAATATATTTTACATACTCTTTATTAGTATATAAAACCTGTTTTAGAGACTTATCCATATTAGAAACTAAAAGTCTTATTGACTCCTTAGTATCTTTAATTAGAGACTCCGAGGCATTTTCTCTGTCTTGATAATCTTCTTTATAGTTGAGGGTGGAAGAATTCTCAAGAGAAATAATTGGTGAAGATATATTCACTTTAGATAGTTCTTCCAACAAGTTGGTTGTAGATATGTTGAACTTCATTATTTATTTTCTTTCTGTTTTCTTTCGTTCATTAAGTATAAAAACATTTTAAGTTCTCCGTAATCCATGTTATCTAACTCTGTCAAGGTAAAACGGTATTTACTACTTAATAAGTCTAATTTTAGATTTGTCAGCCCCATCAGAGACAGATTTGGAAGTAATATATTCTCTGATATTCTTAAAGGGTATTAGAGATGTGTGTCCGCACTCTTTAGTTTTACAAACTGCTTCTACTGGATTTACATCATGATATAAATGTCTGTCAATCTCGTTTATCGCCTCTATATCTTCTTTATCTGACAGATTGTATAGAAAGTTGTAAATATTCCCAAAAGGTTCTTCTGTATCAACTTGTAAAGCCATGACACTTACATCAGTTTCGTATTTATCTGACAAGGCTAGTTTAGTTTTATAGCCTTTCACAGTTAGAGGTGTAAAAGTTAAAGTTTGAGAGTTTATATCTGCTTCAATAAGCTTAACCTCCAAGTCTTTAAATTCAATTTGTGTGGTTAGATTTACTGTTCTATTATGAGTCTTGCCACACTTAGGGCATTTCCAAGTTAATGTTAGTTCTGAATCGTCCCCTAAAGTAGATATTTGTCTTAGAACTGACAAATAGTTGAAATCTGCTAAAGTTAGCATTTCCTTAGACATGCCTTTCACAAATATTCCGCTAAGAATAATATCCACTCTTCTAATGTTTAAAGCTGTGGTAGTATCCTTTGGTATTTGTGAAATCTTATATAGCTCACCTAGTATATACGGTCGATAAGATATTTCAATATTATTAGGGTATGTAAAGCCTCTTGAGGGGAGTGTGGAAGGTTCAATAGGTATGTCTATTGTAGAAGATAAGCTATAAGAAGCATCTTCTAATACTTTTCCAGTAAAGTTCATATTATTCCTTTTCTAGTCTTTATAGAAAACCTTACCTATTACATTTAGATTTACTGTAAATTCCTTAGATTTAGCATTAGAAGATAACTTATCTGATAGTCTTTGTATAGGATAGACCACATACTTTTCTGTATGTAGTATCTCTTTCAAAGAATTAAGTTTAAATATAAAGACCTCTCTTAGAACACCCTCTTCACCGATTGTAGCTACTCCGTCCTCTGCATATATCTGGTCTAGCCAGTCTTTAAACCATAGATAAATAGTCCCTAGCTCATCATCAATAAATGTTATAGAGATATTAGGAAAAGACTGGCTCTTAGGAATTTCAAAAGAACCTAAAGGATATTCAATTGTATAAAGACTGTCTGCGGAATACTCTATTTCCACCGATGTAGCAGGGAATATATCTAAGTTTCCGTCTTCTCTAGCGGATAGAGGAGGGGCATTTAAGAACTGTATGTCCCATGTATGTTCGCTCCCCCACCGAACATCTCTTATTTGAGATAGTGTAGGGAACGGCATTATATTATAACCTTTTCAGTGGATAGAGTTCCGTCGTCTGATATATTCAATTTAAATCTAGTTCCGTTAGGACTTTTTAAGACGAGACCGTGTTTATTAGTTATTAACACTTTAGATTGGTTGTTATCAAATAAAGCTATCCCGATTAGGTCGTCCTCTGTGTCATAGATTTTATCATTTCCTGCAGATAGAAGTCCTAAATATATTTCAGCGGTAGTCATGTCTGAGTCTGTAAAATTAAACCCGTATTGATTTATATTAGTAACTGAAGCTCCTGAATCGCTTAATACGGAATAACCTTGTTTTGGATTTATATATGTCCGTATCCCTGCCTCAACTACTGATTTAAGTTTAGTGTCTGCTTTTAATTCAATAGATGTGGCAAATGAAGATAGCTTAGCTCCTATTGATATAGTATTAGCCCAGTCTAGTTTATCTCCTGTAATCAGGCTTCTAGTGTCTGTTACATGTTTCACCATATAAGACCCTGTATCGAAGTTGGTAGATAGAGGTTCGCCTAACTTATCTAAGACTCGTAGAGAGGTTTGAAGATAAGTTAAAGAAGCATATAAATCATCTGAGTGGTCAGGAATGTGTAGATTTAAATGTTCTGTTGTAGTCATAAAAAGTCCTTGTAATTCACATCTTTCAGTTTTACATTTTTAGCCACTAAAATATTCTGCCCTTTAGGACTAACAGGATTTTTCAAGAATATTGTAAGGTATTCACCTGTTAAATCCCTTGTTGTAGCCCTTGCTAGAGTAATATAACCTGCTTTTACTCGGTCTTCTAAATTATATGACATTTTTAGCCTTTTAAGTATGTATTGCTTACATATGTAAGCAATAAGAGTTATACGGATTTACCGTCAGTGAATTTATCATACCAAAGAGTGAGACTTAATTCAATTTTATCAGGTTCGTTAGCCATAGACCCAGGGTCGTAATCTTTTAGATAAACTCCTAACAGTTTGTATTGCCATATTGGATTATCCTGCACATCTAATCTAGATAGAATTAGAATAGCCTCTATATCTTCTTTTTTGTTCTGTTTCCCTGTCTCATAATCATAACAAGCATCTCGCCATGACTTAATAAGACTATGAATTACAGAGTCCTCTGTTTCAACTAAAGTGAGAGTTAGTTCATGGTCAAAATCGTATGTCCCTGGTTGTCCGACATGCATACCTCGTATATCTACCTCAATTCCTGCTTTCTCTGTAATCTTAGGAACTGAAGAAGTAGTGCAACGGAAATTTACATCTTCACTGTCTGGATAATCCCCCACATTAGGAAACTTAGCGAATGTTATCATCCATCTGTTCTGATTAGCAAATGTTCCTAGATTTCTTATCTCGTTGTATCCTGGTCTAGCCATCTATGTTAGCTCCTTTCTTTATACTGCACTCGCCGCAGTCTTGAAATCCATGCCTGTTCTAGTAACAACTACCGTAGTTTCTACATATTCAATAGATTGAGTAGGTTTTACTAATAACATTAGATTTAGTTTATGATTATCAATATCTTCAGCTGTGTTGTTAGTGCTGTCGCAAATAACCTGATAGTCATAAACCCCTTTCCTAGCTTTAATAGACTCCATAAACGAATCGACAATAGATTTAGCAATTGTCCTTGTTTCTGATGTGTTAAGCTCGAATTTAAAAGTTTCTAAGGCAATAGATACTGCTTCTTCGACCACAATCAACATTAGACGGACATTTAGTCTATCTAAAGAACTAGCATATGCTTGTAATGTTTTTTGACCCTCTACTGTAATTCCTTGACCAGTCATATATTTCAATGGATTGATTCGATTGTCATATAAAGCATCTAGTTCGCCATCAGTATATCGTCTCATTAAGTCTAAAGCATTGACTTTACCTCGTTTAGAACCACCGACTGGATACCATAGCTCATAATTGTCAGCTGTCTTACTTAATAAAGCACCTACAATTCCTGATGGAGAGATATAAATTTCCCTGTCATTATCTTTATCATAGACTTTAACATGAGGGGAGTATATCGCGGCATAGCTAGTATTAGGATTGAAGTCTTCGTTTATCCACTTTAAAGTATCAACCATATAGTTGTAAGATTGAAGAATATCTTGAGGAGCTGATAGAATAGCAATACAGTCTTTTCTAGTCTCTGCAATATCAATTAGATGTTTCTGAAAAGGAGTAAAGGTTAAACCTCCGTCCATGATAAGTCTCAATTTGATACTTTGCTTAGCTTTTAATCTATCAGCGGCTTTCATTAAATCGCCTGTGCTTACTCCTGTTCCGTCGTCTCCACCTGATAAAGGCACGGGTGTAATAATAACCTCTCCGTTTAGATTAGTCTTTAAATCCATCGGCATATAGGTTTCATCGACTAAAGGATTATTTACTGCACGAATAAATCCTGACCTTTTTAGAACATCTTCAATGTATAACGATTTCTTGTATCCGTCTTTCATACCCTCAATTCTAGAGACAATAAATGTTTCGACAGGATTGTTTAAATCTGAACCTTTAAAGACATCAATTAAGAAAGCCTTTTTAGAAGATGGTTCTTTTATCCTTGAGTCTTTCGTAGAAATAGCTATATGAACATTATTAGCCCATGAACCTACACTTGAAGCATGTATTAAGAAAGCAGTGTCTGCTGGTAGCTGTAATCCCTCAGGATAGACAGTAGCCCCCTCTAGTTTAGAATGCCTATTCTCATTTTTAGTATAAGCATCAGACACGGATGTTGAGGTTAGAATTCCCTCTTCATCGGAATTATGCTTTATCAAAATAGAAGAATAGACTGCACCATCTCCATGTTCAAATGCCTCTTTCATTGTTCCTTTAGCCTGTAATGTTCCTAATGAGCCTGAGGTGTTAGAGTCGTATTTTACATTAAAGTATTTAGATGTGAAATTTACTGAAGACTCAATGTCCTCTAAGACAATATTATCGATAGTTTCTAGGGCTGTGCCTGTATCGTCATCATATACTGTAATAGCAAGGTCTTTAGTGTTGTCAGTAGGACTATGAACACTAATGTCTAAGTTATTATAGTATCTACCAGCATTTATAGCATGAATTACAAATATTTCACCGTCTTGGAATGTATGCTCAAAGGGATAAAGATGCTTAGTAGCTCTAGCATTCCCCGTAGTAGAGTTTTCATAAACTAACCCTGCAATCTTTGGAGAAGCAGTAGCACGACTGACCCATAATTTATTAGAACCGTAGAGATATTGAAGAGCTGAGAAGTAGGATAAGTCCATACCTACTGTTACTTTTTCGTTAGCTGTGTATTCCCTTAAGAATTGAGTTTCACCTGTTACTAGACCTATTTCTGCACCTTTAGAAGCTGGTAGGACGATACCACCATAGACCCCTCCTTGCATCTGCACTCTAGTAGATAAGTCAATTTCTCGTATTGTTGATTTAGGTGCTCCGCTCATGATTTATTTACCTTATGAACACCTTTTGGAATAGAGATGATTTCTGAAGCTAGAATTCCCTCTGCTTTACCTTTAGCTGGTAATATAATGTCGTCATCGCCTTTTAAATCAATTGTAACTGTATAGCTAATAGTTGAGATTAAGGTTACTCTATCTCCTCTATTAGCTATATTAGAAATTTCTGACATGATTACTCCGTTAAATAATCTATATGTAATTCTACATTTTCTATTAGCTTTATAACCTTGGTGTTATTTAAGTCTAGAATTGGAAACTCTAATTTTACCGTGAAATCTATCTTAGCGACATTACCAAAAGACTCTAATGAGACTATTTTAGAACCACCTGAGACTATTTTAGAGTAATACATATATAAATTTAACTCATTACCTAAGGAATAACCTAGAGAACTCTCGTCTGATAGTTTCACGATAGATAGCTCCTCTATTAAGCAAGCCTCTATTATAGTCTTACGATATATAGTAAAAGATAAAGACATAGAAGCCCACTTAAATTTCACAGGATTTACAGAAGAAAGCCCACTACTCTCTGTCTTATAAACCCACATAGGTTTAATAGAAGTACCAGACGAAGAGACTGTTAAAGCACTTTTAGACCAGCTCAATATGTTCATATAGTTATCTTTATTAAAGATTTTATTAGAACTGGTATCTCTTGTATTCAATAATGTAGATAAAGAAGAATTGTAGTTATACAGTATCTTAAAATCTGCTAAGTCTAACTGGAAAGACTTTTAAGATAATATTTAAGAAAAGTATCAATAGCAATAATCTGTTGTGATGAGGTCATATCAACTAACCTGAGGAACTAAAGTATATATCTTTACAGATTTCTCTGGAACAATATGCCCATTCAGCTCTACAGTGTCCCCCAGATGACATAACTACTGAACCTTGTA
>AKKQ01000017.1 GCA_000276965.1 Thiovulum sp. ES
ACATCTTCTCAAATTGATAAAATTTCAAAAATTGCATGGGAGGGTTTGAATTTGGAAAAAGAGGAAAACCTAGTTAAAAAAACTTGTCAAGAACTTAAAATAAATCAAAAAGAGTTGGCAAATTTGACTGGTTTTTCAGAAGATAGCATTTCAAAGTGGAATAAAGGTGGAAAAATTCCAAAAAGTGCTGAAAATTTCTTTCACACTTTAATTAAATTGGATAAGCTATCTCATATTGAAAATCTGATAAATCAGATAAAAAATTGACTTTATAAGCTAAATTAGATTATAATTACTCCAATCAAGTAGAAACTGGAATTTCTATTTGAAAAATCTTGATTGGAATAACATGCAAAAAAAGTCTAACATAAAAATCTTAGAGATTAGTGGAGAACCACGAATATCTCATCGTGTCATTGCCGATAACACTCAAAACCAACAAAAAAATGTTGCTGAACTTGTCCAGAAATATATGGAAAAACTTGAACTTTTTGGAATGGTTCCGTTTGAAACGGAGGCTATCAAAAACTCTAAAAACAAGGTAAATGAGCAAAAAACTTATTTTCTTAATGAACCTCAAACCACTCTTCTTTTAACTTTTTTTAGAAACAATGAAATTGTAATTAAATTCAAAGTTGATTTAGTTCAAGCTTTTTTTGAAATGCGAAATCAATTGCAAAATCTACCAGTGCAAAAAGAAAAAGTTGAAAAACTCACTCCACAAAAAAGTTTAGAAATTGTTGAAACTGGAATCCAAATTTTGACAAAATTCCGTGAATTAAATCCAATCGAGCAAATCGAACTTGATACTTTTCACAAAAACGAAACTTCTGAATCTCTGCTTGAAAAACTTGGCAAAAATTTTGAAAACTCATATTTTTTACCGACGGAACTCGGAAAAATGACGGGACAAAGTGGTGCAGAAATCAACTTGATTTTAGAGAAAAAAGGATTGCAATTTCGAGATGAAAATGGAGTTTGGACACCGACCTCATCGGGAAAAGAGTTCTGCTTAGAAATTGGAAATCAATTCAATCAACTCAAATGGAGAATTTCCACAATTCTTTAATTCTCAAATTTGTCGGAACTTCTCCGACAAAAAATCAATTTTTCTCAAATTAAATCACGACGATTTTTTAAAACAGTATAGATTGTAAGTGAAAGAAGCGAAATAAGGAGTGGATAGAAATAGAGATAAGTTTTTAACTCAAAATCTTCGCTTTTGATTTCCCGTTTTTCAAGTCTATCAATTTCAGCATAGATTGTTTGTAACTCATTTCCATCTCTTGCCATGAAAAATTTTCCACCTGTTTGAATTGCGATGTCGTTTAAATCAAGTGGATTGATTTCTCCTTGTCGCCCAATTCCAATTGTGTAAATTTTAATTCCACGACCTTTTGCCAGTTCGATAGCTTTATCCCGTGGCAAAACTCCCGCCGTGTTCATTCCATCTGTAACAACAATTGCGATATTTGAGCTATTCTCTTCACTTTTCAAAAGATTTACACTTTGACCAATTGCATCGTAAAGGGCTGTCATTTTTCCTGCCATTCCAATTTGCAAGTTTCCTAACATTGTGTCTAAAATCTTTTTGTCATAAGTGAGTGGTGCGGAAATAAAAGCATACTCTCCAAAAACAACAAGACCCAAATTATCTCTCTCTCTCTTTTGAATAAAATCTGAGACAACAGTTTTAACAACATCGAAACGATTTACACGACGGTTGCTATTTAGGAATCCAATTGCTTTCATAGATTCGCTTGTGTCGATAACAAGAGCAATATTTAAGCCCTCTTTTGGATCAACTGTTTCGATATATTTTTGATACGGAGATGAGATTGCCAAAAGCAGAGAGACAATTGTAATCCACTTAAGATATTTAAGATAATTTACAGATTTTAAACCAACTCCATGAAAAAATGAGACTCGTGGAAAAAGTATCGATGAGGTTCTAGGTTTGCAAAAATATGAGCAGAATATGAAGACAAAAAGGAGAATAAAAACTTCTGGATACTGAAAATGCAAATTACTCACTCTCAACAACCTCTAAAAATATATTGAATTTGTAAATAACCTCATCGCTAAAACTGGAGACCTCTTTTTTGTATTTATACTCTTCTAAAAGAGATGTAAGTTCAAAGTAGATTCTCAATTCACGATCACTTGTTGCAATTTCTCTACCAAGTTTTGTAATCAAATAAGCACTCTCTTTGCTCTTTTTTAAATCAAGAGTTTGTAATATTTTTATATTTACTTCTCTCTTATTTTCCTCTTTTTTGAAAAAACGATAAAAATAGAAAATTGCAAAAGAGATCAGTAATAAAATCGCCCCCACAATTCCTAGAAAAATGTAAAATGAGTATGTTTCAATCGAAACTATCGGCTCAATTCCATTTGGTAAATCTCCAACCAAAAGTGAAAACCTCCAAATATTTTTTTCCAAAATTGTAACATTTTGAGATGTCTCTCTCTGAATAATTAAACAAAACAGCTCAATTGAAAATTAAATTTCCAAATTTTAAACCGACAAATGCAAAAAGAATAGTTCCAAAAAGGTTTAAACTCATATTCAAAAAAGCTCCGAAAAAATTTCCTCCTTGTAAAAGCAATAAATTTTCGTATGCAAAAGTTGAAAAAGTTGTTAATGCCCCGAGAAATCCAGTTGAGAGAAATGTTTTTATTTCTGGTGAAATCTCAAAATTGTGAAAAATTGCAAAGAAAAATCCAATTAGGAGACTTCCAAGCAAATTTACTGAAAGTGTTCCGACTGGAATTGAGAGCAGATGAAAATTTTGGTTCGCGACTCCGTTTAAAATTAGTCGTAAGTTTGCACCAAAAAATCCACCAAATCCGACTGCTAAAATTGTTTGAATTGACAAAAGAAACCCCTTTATTTTCACATCAAGTCTAAAATTCTATGAGAATTTGACGGATTATAAAAAATTGGTTACAATTCTGCCAATCTTTTCAGACCTATGCAATGATTTTGTAGGACACCGTGTCAGGATGGGAACATAGCAGCACATCTTACTTTTTCATGTGCCGTAGGTATCTGGAGAGAGGTCTCTCCCATGATACAATTCAGTAAAAATTTTTGGAAATTAAATGAAACATTTAGTAAAAATTTATGATGAAAACTACGAAATGTTGGAAAGATTTATATCCAGCACACTTTTACGAATAAGCAAAAAAAAGAAAATCGAAAATATTGATATTGAGAATATTTATAAGCTATTTCCAAGTTTAGAACTTGTTTATATGACGGATCACTCTTTTATTCAAACAACTCCAAATATTGAGAGAGGCGGAGTCAAGAAACCTGAACATGTTGGAGTCAAAAGAGATTATCTGCTTTACAATTTTGGAAAAAAAGTTGAAGATAAAATCGATATTACATGTGTAGGTGAAATTATAATTAAAGATCCTTACATTAGTGCAAATTCTGGAAATGTCTGTATCACTGTAATCCAGAAAGTTGATGAAGGATACATTCTTTTTGATTTTAAATTACAGAGACTTCTTGAGAGATTTCACCTTTACCAAGAACACAAAATATTTGAGAGAGTTACACGATCTTTTTATGCTTTAATTTCGGTTGCACTTTTATTAGTTTCAGTTTTTCTTGCAGGTTATGGAACTTTTACTTTTTTAGATTATGGAACTAATTCACCTGATTTAGAAGGGATGTTTAAACTCGTTGTTGCTTTAACTTTGAGTCTCGCAATTTTTGATTTGGGAAAAACTATTTTTGAACAAGAAGTTATTTCAAATGATGTTCATAGTGATACTTTTAAGCCAAAAACTCTTATGAACTTTACAGTTTCAATAATTATTGCCCTGATGATTGAGTCGCTTTTGATTGTTTTTAAAATCTCAATTACCGAGTATCAAGATTTAATTTATGCACTCTATTTAATTATCGGGACATCGATTCTCTTTGTATCTTTTTCAATTTTCTTTTTTCTCTATAAAAGAAGCTCAAAGAAAAAAAGGTAGCAGAAGTTTTGGTTTTTTTGCTTTTCCTGTTTCCAATTTACCTTTTTTCAGATTTTATGGAGAATGATATGTTTATTACATATAAAGAGTATTCAAAGATGTTGTATCTCGAACCAAAAGGACCTTCTTGTACTGATTGCCATGGAATTGATGGCGGAATTAGTCAAAAAATAAAATATGTTTCACACAATAATAAAAGAATACCAACAATTGAGACTATGGAAATTAAGCCAATTAACAATATGAAATATAGGGATTTTGAGAGAAAGATGAAAAGCAGATTGACATTTATGCCGTTTTACAATTTAACAGATGGAGAGATTAAGGCACTCTACTCCTACCTAACAAGACACTCTAAAAATAAGAAATAGAGTTTTTAAAAATTCAAAGTATATGTATTTGCTTTTTTATAGATTTCTTCTACCTCATCGCTAAAATTGATTAGTGGTGGTTCGACTTTAAGAGCAGACTTTGAGCCTTTTCTAGTTTCTATCATAATAAGAGAACTGTTTTTTTCCTCTTTTGGATAAACAAAACGGATTCTCTCTATTTTTAAACGATTTTTTTCTAATTCAATTCCAAGATTTACAAACTCTTTTACATCATAACAGAAAATAAAGCGACCTCGCTCTTTTAAAATTCTTGCAACTTTTTTAAAAAATTTATCAATTGGAAGGTGTTGGGAATATCGAGCTGTGTTTAAAACTGTATCTTTGCTCTGAATAACTGCGGGGTTATAAAATGGTGGATTACTCACGATGAGGTCAAATTGAATTCCAAAATCTATTTCCGTAAAATCTCCGCTAAAAACTCTGTTCTCAACTCCATTTATCTCTGAATTTCTTTTTGTGAGTTCCTGAAAAATTTCCTGTTTTTCCGCTGAGTGGAGTTCTGTTTTTGGAAAATCCCTTTTTAAAAGAACTCCTAAAACTCCACTTCCAGAACCAACATCAAGAACATTTCCAGAAACTCTACTTTTGGAAATAAAATCCCAAAGAAATAGAGTGTCTGAATTGTATCGATAGCCACTCGAGGGCTGATAAAAAACTGTTTTAGACAACTTTTACTTTTAACATGACTTTTGAAAGCGAACTTGCAACTTTTGCAAACTTCTCTTCTGTTGGTTTATAGTAAGCGACCTGTTTCGCATATTTTGCAACAAAACCTTTTTTCTCATCTTTTATTCTGTTGTAATCCATGCCAAGAACTTCGACAGTTTCAAGGTCTTTCTCAACCTCCGCACTACTTTCGGCATTTTTTAATATACTCTCAAGAACTTCAATTGTCTGTTCAGGATTCATATCTTTCTGAATTTTTCCATCTAAAAGAGACTTGTATTTTGTTGCAATCTGCTTAACTTTTGCAAGAACACTGTTTACTTGCTCATTAAACTTCTTGATATTTTCCTCTTGCTCCTGAACAATTGTGTATCCGTTGGCTCTTTGATTGATAATTTGCATAATTGTTACCATATTCCAAGAGTTCTCTTTTCCGCCAATAACAGGTTTTTGATAACGAACACCATTTGGACCAATTTCAACTCGACCATCATAAAAACGGAGGAAACGAGTCGCAGTCTCATCTTTTGTTCCAACAACTTCGAGGAGTTTAACTGCAAAATAGAAAAGGTATTTGTTTATGTGATTTTTTGCTATATATTCTAAAAGTCCCTCAATATGTTTATTGAGTCGTTCTCGGAATCTCGAAGCTTCAGATTGCTGGGAAACAACCATCAACTCTTCTCTTGTAAATTTCTTAACAATCTTAATAACATTATTGATAAAGTTGAAATTGTCCATTTTTTTGAAATCAATTTCAGATTGCAGAATTTTGTCTGAAATAACTTTTATAAGCTCTTCTTCAAAAAGATAATTCTTATTAATATATCCATAAATTCTCTCAATCGCATCAACTTCGTTATCTTTTAGATCATCAAGAGAAACGCTTGTTGTGTTATCAGTCATCTTTTTAGCTGAACTCTTTTTGACTCTTAAGAAATTCAATTCATTAAAAAGCTCGTTGTTTTCTCGACTTAAATTCTGTAAGTTTATTTTTAACATTTCAGTTTCTCGTCTTTTTTCAACAACCTCCTCTTGTAATTGAGAAATTTCATTCTCATATTTTGAGATGGCTTCTTTATGTTTTGAGAAAATTTGAGTTCGGAAATCAAGATTTTTCTTGTTTCGATTTCTCATATCTTCCATAATATTTTTTAAAGATGAAGACAATTTTTTTCTTTCAAGAGACTTTTCAATTCTTAAATCAATTCTTGAATATAGTTCAAGATAATTTATAGGATTATAGACAATATCAACAGCACCTCTCTCTAAAAGAGCTGTCATCTCTTGGTGATTATTTGGAGAAATCACAAAAATTACAGGAGTGTTTTTAACTTCTTCATCTTTTGAACTTTTTAAAAAATCTAAAAGCTCAAAACCGTGAATCTTCTCTGGTAAATAAGCGAAATCTTCGGTATAAACAAATTCAGAATTACTCAAAATTAAATCTGGTCTGTAACCTTCGTCAAACTCTTCAATCGCTTCATCAATTGAAAAAACAATTTTTGTTTTATAAATTCCCGCAAAAACATACTGCATATTTTTCAGAAGTTTTTTGTTTGACTCGATAATCAAAACACTATGTTTTTGCTCTTCCTTTTGTAATAAACTACTCATATACCTTCTTTAAAATTAATTTCCATGGTTTTCATAAAAGATATAACTTGTTGAGTAATCACTAAATTCAAAATAGACTTTTCCATTTTTCTTCTCATTCTCATCAAGCTCTAAATCTAAATTTTCATCAATATAACCATATCCAAATCTGTAAGGTCTCGGAGTATCTCCATCAGTTGATGTAGCTGTTGTTAATTTATCAATTTTAAAAAACCGTTTTACAAGCTTCTCACCTGCATAAACTTCTAAAACACCATCTGTTCCAGTGAAGTTTTGAAATGTTCTACCAATTTTATTTTGAGTCTCTTGTGTGCAACTCGCAAAAAATAGTAGAAAAGTTCCTAAGAATAGAGTTTTCATATAATATCTCCACAAATCTAATTTTCTTTTGTTATTTTAACAAATATGTTTTATTAAAAGATTTGACTTTACAGAAATATTAAGAAATCTTAAAATGTTAAAATATCCTTAAAACATCAAAGTATCTATTTTGGGACACACAAAAGTAACAGGAAAAGAGATTGCTTCACTTCTCGGAGTAACTCAAAAAACAGTTTCAACTTGGAAAAACAGTGAAAACAATGAAGAGAGATTGAAATATCAACTTATTAAAATGGGTTTAATTGTTAGAAAACTCGGTTTGAGAGAGAAAGATCTCCACAAGCTAAAAGAGGCATCGGAAAAGAGTTGAAAAATTTAGTTATTGGATTAGGCAATATTGGAGAGAGATATGAGAACAGTAGGCACAATATTGGATTTAACCTCATCGACAAAATTTTTGATGATTTAGGAAAGGTCGAGAAAATAAAAGGCAGTTTTCGTGGAGATTTATATAAATTTGAAGAAAACATGTTTTTAAAACCTGCGACTTATATGAACTTATCAGGTGAAAGTGTTGAACTTGTTTTAAAAGATTTTGATTTTGAAAAAATAATTATTATTCATGACGATTTAGACCTCCCTTTTGGCGCTTTAAAATTTAAAATTGGCGGAGGAAACGGCGGACACAACGGACTTAAATCTATGAATGATGAGGTTCAAAAAAACTCTATCCGAATTCGTATGGGAATTGGAAAACCTGAAAATGGTGATATTTCCGATTTTGTTCTCTCAAAATTTTCAAAAAGTGAAAGCGAGCATCTGGAAAATTGGCTAGAACTTGGAAAAGATGCAATTTTAGAAATTCTCTCTGGAGAAACTGTTGAAAAAGTTGCCTCGCTAAAAACACGAAAAAAAATCTAAGCACAAGCTTTATGTTAATATTTTGATAAAAAGTATCAAACATTGCAATTATAAATTGTGATGTTTTGATGTAAAATGAGTTACAAATGATAAAACAGATTGTTTTTTATATATTTCTTTCACTATCCCTCTTTTCACAAATTGTTGAAATTCAAAAAGTTGAAAATGAAAAAGTTTTTTTTCAACACCAAAATGGTTTAAAAACAGGAATGACGGGTATTGTTATTCATAAAGTAAGTGAAAAATATGAGAGTATTATCGCTTATGTGTCTATTTTGGAAAACGGAGTTGGAAAAATTTTTCAATTCACAACATTGGCACAAGAAAATTTGCCACATGGTAAATGGACACCAGAATCTGGGGACAAAATAAGATTTCATGAAAACTATGAAAGATCAGTTTTGCTGACAAGAAATTTCGATTCTTACATTAAAACAACGAGGCAAAAAGATGAGAATTGGATTCATCCAGATATTTTTGCAGTTACACTAAATAGTGTTGGACACAAATCACCACTTTTAGGCGATTTTCAATATTTTTGTCGAGAACACTCAATTGGAAAAATATACATTCAACTCGATACAGAATTAAAAGTTGCTGATTGTCTTTCAATGAGAGAGATCGATTCTTTTCCACTCACTTTTAATGGTGAAACAGAGAAGCCATTTTATAGCAGAGTGAAAGAGATTGATGCAAATTGGTTTGGTGAAGGAAAAGAGGAGATAGGAGATTTTGAAACTTATTATAAAAGTTTGCTGGAGAGAGAGCATTGATTGAGTTTATAAAAGAGACTTTTATTCCAGATAGCACAAATAGTCATATTTTTAAAAAAATTGATGATATTTCAAAATTTACAAAAAGTATTTTAAATTGCGATGAGGTGATTGTTTGGTTTGAAAATGTCGATGATGGGAAATTTTGGAGCTACCATGATGGACATCAAATTTCAGTTGATAAGAAAAAATTCGACAAATTTTTAGATCAAAAACTAGATCAGTATATTTATCGAAATGAAGATGAGAATTTTGTTGAAAAACTCCAAAATTTTATACAAGTTGGTTTAATAGAGAATACACTCTTTCACCATATTGATTGCCAATCTTGCATATACAAAACTTTTGTTCAAGTCATAAATCTTCACAATGGAGTTTTAAATATCTCAAAAAGTGTGAATGATGTTGTTGAAATCCTCTCGTTTTTCATCTCTCAAACAGTTAAAATGGAAGATGTTTCACAAATTGCAGAATATTATAAAGAGGAGCAGGAAAAAGCATTTAACAAACAGAAAACAGTGATAAAAAACGATTTTGAAAACTCATCTATTTTTAAAACTGAAATTTTCTACCGTGCTTCTGATATTCTTTCTGGAGACAGTTACTCATTTTTAAAAGCAAAGAATGGTGATTTTATGATTTACCTCATCGATGCAATGGGACATGGAATTGCTCCATCTTTAACAGCCTATTCACTTTCGGCGATTATTCAACAGAAAATTAAAAATAGCTCAAACTTTAGCGATATTATGGAAAACTTTCTTGACAATGCTCAATATATTCTTACTGATGAAGAGCAATTGACTTGTGGTTTTTTCTGGTTTTCGTCTGACTTAAAAAAAGTTGATTATGTCGTTGCAGGAATGTATGCACCTCTAATTCTTGATGGCGATGAGATTATCTCCGCCAAAGCAAACAATATCCCATTTATGAACTTCGCTTTTGATTTAAATATCTCAACAATTGAGTTGCAAAATTTTAAGAAAATTCTTCTTTTTAGCGATGGTCTTATTGAAGATGATGATTTGGAAATTGATCCAAAAAATATTTTAATGGATCAATCTTTAAGGCAAGATGTTTTTAAAAATTTGGAAACAACAAGCTTAGAAGATGACACAACAATTCTACTTTTAGAAAAGAGGTAAAATTGCTTTACAAACAGGATATAACTTTTACAGATTTTTCTGAATTTAAAGAGATAGTTGATATTTTTTCTGATAGAAATCGTGCAAATGAAAAAAAAGAACTCTTTTTAAACGGAATTACTTATACGGGTCAAAATGTTATTGCGAATGAGAATGGAAGAATTCTTTATGAATTCTCTTACGAAAATAATACTCACCCAGTTGTTGTTTATGTTAGCTACCAAAAAGTGAAAGGTGAAAGAGTAAGAACATCTGACATCAATCCAGAATATTTAAATAGATACCACTTTTACAACTGCGAACATATCGAAAATATTTTAAGAAATGGATACGATTTAACAATTTCTGGAAATACAGATCACGGTTTTCCTTACCAAATCCAGAATCAATACGGAGACACAATTCACTATAAAAAAGATATGGAACTCTACCCTTGTGAAAGATGTTTAGATATTTTTAATCATCAAAATAAAACACATATTAGAAAAGAGGAGTTTCAAAAAAGCTATCTCTTTTCGGAAAAATAGGAAAAAAATGAGTTTTAAACCAATTGCTCCACTGATGATCTCAACGGATAACGAAAAGCATATTTCAAAAATTGAAAAAATGGAGACAGATTCCATAATTTTAAATTTGGAAGATGGAGTTTCTGATAAGAAAAAAGCACTTGAAAACTGCAAAACAATTTTAAAAGATTTTCCAAGAAAGCAAAAATTTATTGTTCGTGTAAATGCACTTGGTGAAAATGGTGATTCTGAAATTTCAGAAATCCAGAAATTCAAACCTGATGCTATTCGAGTTCCAAAAATTAGAAACAGCGATGAGGTTCAAAAAATTGAGAATTTGATTTTTGAAAAAATCGATATTCATCTCTCAATTGAGACAAAAGAGGCTCTTTTAAATTTAGCAACTCTCAGAACTTCAAATCGTATCTCTGTCTTCTATTTAGGAATTCTTGACCTCATCGCTGATTTAGAACTCTCTCAAGATAAATTAGAACCAACAAATCCAATGGTTGGATATCTTCTTTCCCAATTTTTGGTAACTTCTAAAGCTCTCGGAGTTCATCCAGTCGCACCAGTTTTTCAGGATTACAAAAATGAAAAGCTTTTTCACGAATGGTTGGAGCTTGAAAAGAGAATTGGTTTTTCTGCAAAAGGTGTGATTTCTCCAACTCAAGCAAAAATTGTTACAGAGTTTTTTAGAAAAGAGGAGAGTGAAATTGAAAAAGCTCGTGAAATTGTTCAGCTTTTTCAAAAAAATGGAAGTTTTGCACATGATAAATATGGGTATATTGATGAACCAATTTACAAAGGTGCTTTGGCAATTTTAAATAAGTGAGTTTGTCGGAGAATTCCGACAAAAAATTTAAACTATTGTAATAGTTGAGACAGAGTGGCAAGTTTTCAATTTTGAAAGTTCTGAAATCAATTCGGCAGTCGCTTTTTGATCTGAATTGATAACAGCAAGTGCTTGATTCTCATTTCGTCCAAGTCGGAAATCTGAAATGTTGATTTTGTGTTTTGCAAAAATTGAGCCAACTTCACCAATTACTCCAGGAACATCGCTATTTTTGAAAAGTGTAATATTTCCCTCTGGTTTTACATCCAATTCAAATCCATTCACTTCGACAATTCTCTGTTCGTTTTCACCAAAAATTGTTCCCGCAACTTGAATGATGTCATCGCCAGTTGTTAATTTAACACCAACTCGATTTTTAAATCCGCTTTTTGTCGAGAAAGTAGCCGTTTCAATTGAAACTCCTCTCTCTTCTGCAAGAGGTAAAGCATTGACATAATTGATTTTTTCACCAAGACTCTCTCTCATCGCACCAACAACTGCAAAAGTTTTTAGTGATTCGATGTATTTGCTGACCTCATCGCCCTCAACATAAACTTTGATTGATTTTAAGTTGCTTTTGTTCAATTGTGCTGAAATAAACCCAATTTTTTGAATCAAGTTAAGATATTTTTTCACACTTTCTGAAACATCTTCTTCACGAATTGGTAAGTTGAAAGCATTTGGATACGAACTACCTTTTGCGGCTTGAATTGCTTGTTGTGCTGCTTGAGTTCCAATATTGTATTGAGACTCATAAGTATTTGCTCCAAGATGTGGTGTTACCGTAACATTATCCAAATCTAAAAGTGGGTGATCTGTTGCAGGTTCTTTTTTAAATACATCAATTCCCGCACTTCTAATTTTTCCACTTTTTAATCCGTCAAAAAGTGCCTCTTCGTTGTAAAGACCACCACGAGCAACATTTATTAAAACAACTCCGTCTTTCATTTTTGCAATCTCTTCAGCACCAATCATATCAATTGTTTCGCTGTTTTTTGGTGTATGAATTGTAATGATGTTGCATTGAAGAATTTCATTAAAATCTTTTGTGTATTTCACACCTAAATCAGTAGCTTTTGAAGAATCAATATATGGATCGTATGTAACAATATCCATTTCAAAAGCTTTTGCACGAATTCCAACTCGACTACCGATATTTCCAAAACCGATAATCCCTAATTTTTTACCTTTTAATTCGTGTCCATACCACTTTTCTCGCTTCCAAATTCTCTCTTCTTTTAGGTGATTATGTGCATATGGAAAAAATCTCATGTTGCTTAAAATGTGTGTCATTGTCAATTCAACCGCAGCGATTGTGTTTGCCGTTGGAACATTCATAACAATTACACCATATTTGCTACAACTATCAATATCAACATTATCAACACCAACACCCGCACGAACAATTGCTTTTAACTGCTTTGCACTCTGTAAAAATTTTTCATCAACATCAGTCGAGCTTCTTGTAATTGCAACATCAACATCATGAAGAGCATTGTAAAACTCTTCACCTTTTCCTAAATCTGCGATATTTAAATAATTGATTTCACTCTCATTTTGCAACATTTCCAAACCACTTTTATGGATGTGGTCGCAAACAGCTACTTTATATTTTTCCAAAGATTTTCCTATTTTTTCATATTAAAAGTATTTTATCAGAATCGTTTTTTCTGAAATTTAAATTTGAGTTATTTTGGAGATTTCGGGAGAGTTCCCGAAATAAGTTTTTAAAATTCTATTTTGTGTCGAGAAAGAACTTTATCGATAAGTCCATATTGTGCAGACTCTTCAGCACTCATAAATTTATCTCGTTCTGTATCTCTTTCAATAGTTTCGATACTTTGTCCTGTGTTTTCAGAAAGAATTTTGTTTAAATCTCTCTTCATTCGCAGAATCTCTTCAGCTTGAATTTGAATATCAGTAGCCTGACCTTTTGCACCACCGAGAGGTTGGTGAATCATAATTCGAGCATTTGGAAGAGCATATCTTTTTCCCTTTTCACCCGCAGAGAGTAAAAAAGCACCCATAGAAGCAGCTTGACCAATACAAATTGTTGAAACTTGAGGTTTGATGTAATTCATAGTGTCGTAAATGCTCATTCCACTTGTAATTACTCCACCTGGAGAATTGATGTAGAAATAGATGTCTTTTTCAGGGTCTTCTGCCTCTAAAAAGAGGAGTTGAGCAACAATTGAAGAAGCAACAGCATCATTCACTTCACCACTCAACATAACAATCCTATCTTTAAGAAGTCGAGAATAGATGTCGTAAGACCGTTCGCCTCGACCACTTTTTTCAACTACATAAGGAATATAGCTCATTAGTTAGCCATTTTCTTTTCAAGAATTTTTGTAAGAACTTTGTCCTCAAGAATTGACATTTTAATAAGTGGTAAATATCCAGACTCTTCATATTTTTTCATTGTTTCAACTGGGTCTTGACCACTCATCATAGCTTCGTAACCGATGATTTGCTGAAGCTCTTGATCAGAAACTGAAATTCCTTCAGCTGTTCCAAGTGCATCAATAACAAAAGTAGCTCGAACACTTTTTTCTGCTTCTGGAGAAACTTGATTTCGGATTTCGATAATTTTGTCTTTATTATCTTTCAGTTCTTCTAATTGCTCTTTTGTGTAATCTCGGAGAAGATTATTTGCTCTCTGCTCGATTTCTTGTTCAACAACAGCTCTTGGTAAATCAAAAGAGTAGCTATCTGAAAGAGTTTCTCGAAGTGCTGGTTTAGTCTCTTCATTGTAAATTTTAGAGAGTTTTTCGTTTTCGATTTGCTCTTTTAAAGTTCGTCGAAGAGCATCAACTTGAGTTTCACCCTCTTTTGGCTCTTCACCAGAAGTATTTAATTTAGAAGCAGTATCTTCATTTAATTCAAATTCCTCTTTTTGCTCAACTTTTACAGCTTTACATTTAAAAGTAGCTTCTTTTCCTGCAAGATTATCAGCTTGGTAATTTTCAGGGAAAGTAACAACAACATCTTTTTCATCACCTTTTTTGAGTCCGATAAGTTGATCTTCAAAACCAGGAATGAAATTTCCGCTACCAATTTTTAGCGAATATGCTTCAGCTTTTCCACCATCAAAAGGTTTTCCATCAACAAAACCTTCAAAGTCAAAAACAAGAGTATCACCATTTTCAACAGCTTTATCAACTTCTACAAAGTTAGAAACTCTATCAGACATTTCAACAATTCTACTTTCGACCTCATCGCTAGTTACTTCAGGTTTTTCAACAGTTGGAACATGAGTCATGTAGTCGCCAAGTTCGAAAACTGGTCGTAGAGAAACTTCAATTTCAACATCAAGATTGCCGTTTTCGTCTTCATCAAATTTAGAAAAATGTGGCTCTGTAATAATCTGACTAGATTCAACACCCGCTTCTTTTTGTCCATCTTCAAGAAGTTTTCTTAAATTTTCACCTTTTGCATCTTCAACAAGTCTATCACCATAATATCTTTTAACAGCATTTACAGGTGTTTTACCTTTTCTAAATCCAGGGATATTTGCTTGTTTTGAAAGGTCTTTTGCAATTTTCTCAAGTGCAGAATCAATTTCAGCTTTTGTAATTTTTCCAGAAATAATTACATTAGCTGAATTTACTTTATTTACACTAATTTCCATATATTTTATGTCCTCAAGTTTTTAGTTGTTTGAAAAATTTTTTGTAGTTTTGAATTTCTCCAAACTCTTTTGTAGTAACTGAAATTGTATCACAACGACGAATTTTACCAGTCGGCAAGTTTTCCAATTTCATTTTTTGGAAGTTCAGTTCCATATTCAATTCGAGTTGGTCTTTCAGAAGATTCTAAATTTTCAAAAAGCCATTTTTGCAACTCTTCTTTGTCAGTTTCATTTTTCAAGATTGCAAACATTTTTAAGCGATCACCATCAAGTCGTAAAACTAAATCTTGTAATAATTCACTTCTTAAAATTCGCTCTTTTGTCTCTTCCAAATTGACATTATTTCCTGCAATTTGAATCACAGAATCGAATCGACCAAGAATTTTAAATCTATTTTCTCCTCTTATTGAATCATAAAACCACTCAATCTGATCAGGAAAAACATCTTCTTCTAAAAAAGGAAGTTGTAAAAAGCCTTCGCTGTTGTCATTTTTCCAACCAATTCCAGAAGTCTCTGTTGATCCGTAGATTTCAAAAATATTTTGCAGTCCCATTTGCAACCCTCGTTCTCTAGTTTCAGAAGAGAGTGGAGCAGTAGAACAGACCGCACTAACACCAAAGGGAAATTTAAAATTAAAGTCAGCAAAAAGTTCTATCAAATATGGTGTCATAACGATGAGGTCGCCCTCTTCTAATGCAAATTTGAGTCTTGGTGTTGGAATTGGGTCTTTAAATTCACGAGAAACTCCAGCAACTTTTGGAACTAAAATTGCGAAAATAAATCCGTAAATATGATGTTGTGGAACAAGTGAAATTACTCTTTTTGGCTGAATTTTTTCAACCCAAAATTTCGCCTCTTTCTCTAGTTTTTCCAATTTGTGAGAAGTTCCTTCTGGATTTCCAGTTGTTCCTGAAGAGAAAAAAGATAAATTTTCTTGATTTGCTTTTTGAATAATTTGAATCCAGTCGCCAATTTTTCGTTCTGAGAGAAGAAGTTCTTCTATTCCGCCAGTTTTATGGAGTTCAAAAAATAGATTTGTTCGTGTCGCAACTGTTACGAGTTCAAGGGAATCAAGTCGCAAAATATTTCCATTCATTGAGGCATTGTAGCCCCAACTTTTTGTTTTTGCTATTGTCAAATGCTCTTTTCGTAAAAGTGAAATCTCCTTTTGAAGAATCGAGATTAAAACATCGTAAATCTCTTTTTCTCCCAAAATATCATTTATAGTCTTTTTACGAAAATCCAATATGTTTTATCCTTATCTGCTTCTTCTTCAGCATTTTTCATCTGAATCTTAACTTTTGTCGGTGCCATGTTGTAGTCAAATGTATAATCAAACATAACATTAAGGTCATCTTTATTAACACCATCGTTAAATTTACCGTAGAAAACTGGAGATTTTGTACAAGGAGCGACTTCGTTAAAGAAACTTTTCCCAACAACCTCTCTAGGGTCTCGACCTGTAATATCACCTTCCGCACTGTTGTATTTAACAATGTTTCCATCTTTATCAAGTTCAACAACACCAAATGACATATTGTCGAGCTGTTCCTGACTCATTGAGTTCATTGCACCCTCAAGTTCTTTGGGATCAAATTTAACAACTTCTAATTTTTTAGCTGTTTTGTTTTTGTCGTATTTTCCATCAATTGCATCAGCGAAAGTTTTTGAGAGTTCAGCAACTTCAGTCGCAATTGTGTCTGTATCACCAGCAACATCAAGAGTTTCTATTGTGATTTCATAAATTTCGTGCATAGATTTATCAACTTTATTAACTGACTCTTCTACTTTGTGGATTTTTGAGTTAATTGCAACAACATCAACATTTAGTGCATCGATTGTTTTATCAACAATTTCTAGCGATTCCATTGTCTTTTCAGCGAGTTTTCTAACCTCATCGGCAACAACTGCAAATCCTCTACCGTGGATACCAGCTCTAGCAGCCTCAATTGATGTATTGAGTGAAATAAGTTGTGTCTGATCTGCAATATAGTTGATCATATGCACAACCTCTTTAATTTCTCTCGATTTTTTTGCAATCTCATCAGAATCTTCAGCAATTTGATGAACTTCGCCCCGAATATTTTCAACTGATTTTGTTGTGTGTTGAATTGTTGTTGATTGTTTATTTACAGCTGTACTAAGTTTTGTAACACCTTTATCAAGCGAATCTGCATTTTCTTGGAGAATGTTTCCATTTTCAAGTAGATATTTTCTATCATCTACCAAACCTTGAACCATCTCATTAAAATCTCTTGTTACATCATCAAATTTAAATCCGTAATGCACATCCATTCTGTAATCAAGGTTTGAATCTTTTATCTCTCTAAAAGACTCCATTAAAACTGTCATGTATGAATTGTAGTTACTAATAGCTTCATTGAATGCACTCTTAACTGCTTCAATATCTTTAGTATATTTTCCAGTCATATATTTATTAAATTGACCACTTCTTGCAAGTTCTGCAATTTCCACCATTTCCGTGATAAAAGCTTTGTACTCCTCTTCTCTCCCTTGAATTCTCTCAAGTTCTCGTGTATTGTAGTTTGCTCTGTCAAGAAGTGTTGGCAACTCCTCTTTTGACTGTGTTTGCAGTGATTTTAATTTCATCTCTGCATAATCAAACTCTCTAATAAGAGACCATTGATAAGCAACGGATAAAATAACACCTAGTGCAAAAAGAGGGTATCCAATATATTGAAACCCAACTATTCCAAGAGCAAAGCCTGTTAAAATTATAAACAATATACCTATCTGTTTAACCATTTTAAATCCCTTTTAACTTTTCTCTTGTAATGATATATTATTATCCTCTATTTTAAGTTGAATTTTATTTTATATAGAAGGTTTCGTATATTGTTTCATGAAAACATGTTTCTAAATCATCTCGAAGTGTATAATCCTCAACTTCGCAATCTCGGTCAAAAACATAAACATCACCTAAATCTTTTGCATAATATACTTTTGCAATATCATGCTCTTCACTATAACTACAAACTTCACTAATTATAATTTCAACTTCTAACACATTTTCAAAAGTCTGATTTCCATCTTCTGGAGTCTCAAAAGTTTTTGTCGAATAGAATTGAATAACTCTAAGCTCTTCACTCTTATTACAATCGTCTTCGGTAACTGAATTTAGGGAGTATTCACCAACAGAAAGGTATCTATCATGATAAGTATCTTCATCTAAATCTTTTACAGAATCTTCTGTAATTTCTAAGTTCCAATTTTCTGTTGAACGAAAATTTCCATTGACCGAAAACTGAATATTTTCCGTTCCATCATAATTGTTGTTTAAATAGTGTTTGTAATTTTTTGAAACTGTTTCGCTCGGAAAAATATATTCAGATAAATCATAAATAGTAGATGTTACGATTGGATTTGTATCCATATTTTCTGTGTTGGAATCAGAATCGCTCTCTCCACAACCTGAAAATGTTGAAATTGCCAAAGCTGAAACTATTAAAAAAGATGATGTTTTATTCAAAATAATGCCTTTTTATGGAAAATTTTTATTACATCGAAATTATTGCAAAAGTTTTTCATTTTTTTATTAACAGAGTTAAAACAGGAGTTTAAATATCGATATAATCGTTAAAAAAGGCAAATTATGAAATCTATTTTTAGAGAATATGATATTCGTGGAATATTTCAAAAAGAGTTAAATAATGAAACTTTGCATTGGATTGGAGTTCATTTAGGTTCGGAAATTAAGAAAATTGGAGACACTGTTGCAGTTGGATTTGATGCAAGAACTCACTCGGAACAAATTTTTCAGTTTCTATCAAATGGTTTAGCGGAAAATGGTTTGCGAATTTTAAATATGGGACTTGTTCCGACACCAAACAACTATTTTTCAAATTTTGTAGAGATTGCTGGAGAAAATCCGTCCGCTTCAATCATGATTACAGGTTCTCACAATCCGCCAGAATATAATGGTTTGAAAATTACAATTGATAAAAAGCCTTTTTTTGGTGAAGATATTTATTCACTTGGTGAAAAAGTGATTTCAGCTTTAGGAAAAGAGTTCCCAAATAATTCACCAAAAATTGTAGATTTTCCTGCAAAAGAGAGCTACATTGATTTTCTTGTAAAAGAGTTTTCACATTTAAAAGGTTTTCAAAATGTGGTTTATGACTGCGGAAATGGTGCGGGAGGAGTTGTATTTTCTGAAGTTTTAGAGAAATTGGAAATCGGAAACAAGGGACTTTTTGTAGAACCAGATGGAACTTTTCCAAATCACCACCCCGATCCATCAGAAGAAGAAAATTTAACAGATTTAAAAAATGAGTTAGAAAATGGAGATTTTGAAATCGGTTTTGCTTTCGATGGAGATGCTGATCGAATTGCTGTTTTGACAAAACACGGAAATATCAAAGGTGATATTTTGGCGACAATTTTTGCAAAACAGATGAAAAATCCAACAGTTGTCGGTGAAGTGAAATGTTCCCAAGTGATGTATGATGAAATTGACCTCATCGGCAAAGCTATTATGTATAAAACTGGACACAGCAATTTGAAAGTGAAAATGAGAGAAGTGAATGCCGACTTAGGTGCTGAAGTGAGCGGACACATTTTTTTCAAAGACCGATATTTTGGTTTTGATGATGCAATTTACACAGCTTTACGAGTTTTGGAACTTTTACAAAATGGAATCAATCTTCACGATGAGGTCGAAAAATTACCAAAAACAATCTCAACCGACGAAATCAAAATTCAAACAACTGAAGATAAGAAATTCAAAATTATGAAAGAGTTGAAAGAAAAATTAAAAAATCCTCCAGAAAATTTCCCAAAAATCCTAGATATTGTTGATGTTGATGGAGTTCGTTGCAAACTCGAAAATGGCTGGGCCTTAGTTCGGGCAAGTAATACTACTCCTGTTCTTGTTACCCGTTTTGAAGTTGTCTCAAATGAAAATGATTTAAATTTTTACATGGAGAGCTTCCGAAATCTTTTGAGAGAACTAGGGGTTTGATTTTTTTGAATTCTTTTTTATTTGTAAAATATCTTTTTGCAAACAGATAAATTCATACTCTTTTAATGAGTTGGAATAGTCTTTTAAAATGTGCGACAAACTCTGTTGCATATTTCCATGAGACATATTATTTCGTAGATGTCGAATCTTTTTTGCAATATGTGAAAGCTTTTTGAAAAATTCGCCATCTCCACGGTATTTTGCTGTTGTGTGAATCTTCTGCAATTTAATTGAGATTGAGTTTAAAAAATCTTTTCCGAAAACTTCTATCAGATTTTTGTCATATTTTTTATCCTCTTCACTCTCTGGAAATTCTCGAATAAAAAAGTTTTTAAAACCCATTGAGATTTTATGCTCTTTGTCTTTCTTTTCTGCCTCGTCAATTTTTTCACCAACTTCTCTTGAAAAAGCTTTTATAGAATCCAAAATATATTTTGTAATCGATTCATTCAAAAGAATGACAGAATTTAAAATGATTTTTCTTTCAAAAACAAAATCAGCATATTTGAAATATCTCTTAAACTCAAATTGATCAAGCGATATATTCTCAATTGTTTGTAAAATATACTGCAATTCATGGAAATCAGATTTACAATTTACCCTATTCTCAAATCTCTTTATATAATTTAAAGCATCTTGAATTGGTGATGAGGTTGTTGAAAAAATATAAAAATAGTTTGTATTTATACCTTCGCTTATTTTTTCTAAAATTTTTAAGAAATTTTGAACTTCAATGTTTGAGCTATTTGAATCAATAATTAAGAGTTTGCTATTAAAAATTTCAATATTTTTCCTCAGAATATTAGTTTCGGTAGAATTTATATTAACTTGGTTTTTAGGTTTAACAAATTTACTCTCAAAACCTCTCTCTAATTTTTCAACTCTACTTAAAATATCTAAGACAAATTCCTGTCTTTTTGCAATTTTCAAAACACTATTTTTTATCTCTGAAACAGTTAGATCTAAATTGTATATCTCATTTTTAATTTCTGAATTCTCGATTTTATCTTTGATATTTTTCTGCTCTTCAGAAATTTTTAAAACTTCATCTTTTATATCAAAAACATTTGTTTCTAAATCAATTACACTATCTTTTATGTCAAAAACTGTATCTTCTAAATCCCCCGATGCCTCTGTTGTAAAATACTCTATATTTTCATCATTATGTTGGATCTTTTTCTCTTCTTCAATAAATTTCATAGGTTCTTTATAATCTATTTTAATAGAAGTATTTTTTACTTCTGTAATTTTTGGAACTTTATCAAGAAAGTCTTTTTCTGTTAAATTGATTTCTGGTAAATTCTCTTCAATAATTTCTTGATGTTTCTCAATTTTTATTCGCTCTTTTTCAGCTTTCTCCTCCTCTATTCTCTTTTTCTCACTTATCTCATTCCCCTTTTTTCCAGTCTCAAAAAACTCTTTTTTGAATTTCGGGTCTTTGATTATAAAATCCATCTATCACCTTAGTATAAAATTAACTCTTATATTTTAAATTTTTTTAAAGTTTGTTATTTAAAGAAGTCAAGTGAAAATTATACAATTTCACAAAGGAATAGAAATGCTATAATTTGTTCTTAAAATTTCCAAAAAGAAGACAAATGAAGAGACTTTTTCTTTCGCCTCCACACATGAGCGGAGAAGAACAAAAACTTATCGAAAAAGTGTTTGAAAGTAACTATATTGCACCACTTGGAGAATATGTTATAAAATTTGAAGATGAGATTAAAAAATATACAAAATCAAAAAATGCACTTGCCGTAAATAGCGGAACTTCTGCAATTCACTTAGCTTTGCGAGTTGCGGGAGTTGGAAAAGATGATTTTGTTCTTGCTTCAACTTTCACTTTTATCGGTTCTGTTGCTCCAATTTTGTATCTGAATGCGAAACCAATTTTTATAGATTCTGATGAGTCTTGGAATTTATCTCCAGAACTTTTAAGAAAATTTTTAGAAACTTGGAACGGAAAAAAACCAAAAGCACTTATTCTTACTCACCTCTACGGACAAATGGCAAAAATTGATGAAATAGCAGAAATTTGTCGAGAAAATGAAATTATTTTAATTGAAGATTCTGCGGAATCGCTTGGTGCAAGTTTCAAAAATCAGCAAAGTGGAACTTTTGGTAACTATGGAATTTACTCGTTTAATGGAAATAAGATTTTGACAACATCGGGTGCGGGAATGTTGATTGGAAAAGATTTTGACAAAATTGAAAAAGCTAAATTTCTTTCGACTCAAGCCCGAGAACCAGAAATCCACTATGAACATGTTGAGTTTGGATACAACTATCGATTAAGTAATGTTTTGTCAGCAATTGGTGTTGCACAAATGGGTGTTTTAAATAAACGAGTAGAAAAGAAAAGAGAAATTTTTGAGTGGTATAAAAATGAGTTGGGCGATGAGGTCGAATTTATGCCTGAAATTATTGGCGGTCGTGGAAATCGATGGCTCACAACTTTCATTTTTAAAAAAGATACAGATTTAAACAAGGTGATGGAAAGATTCAATAGCGAAAATATTGAAACAAGACCACTTTGGAAACCGATGCACATGCAACCACTTTTTGAAAATTCGGAAAAATTAGTTGATGGAACAAGCGAAAAACTTTTTGAACGGGGACTCTGTTTGCCAAGCGGAACAATAATGGAAAAAGAAGATGTTAAAAGAGTGGCAAAAATTTTGAAGGAGTTTTTATGAAAGTGAAAATTTGCGGAATTACAAATTTAGATGATGCAAAAATGAGTATTGATTCTGGAGCGGATGCACTTGGTTTTGTATTTTATGAAAAATCTCCCCGATACATTTCATATTTTGATGCGGAAAAAATCATTTCGCAACTACCTCCATTTGTGGAAAAAGTTGGGCTTTTTGTAAATGAGAGAACTGATGTGATAAATGGAACAATGCGGGATACTGGTTTAACACTTTCGCAACTCCATTTTGAAATTGAAGAAACCGAACTGAAGAAATTGGAGCATCCATTTATCCGAGTCATTCGAGCAAAACAGCCATTTGACTTAAATAAGTTTCGTGATGAATACCGAATTGTTGATGCTTTTGTTGAAGAATATGGCGGTCAAGGAAAAAGATTAAATCTTGATTGGTTCAAAAATCGAGACAATTCCAAAATTATTCTTGCAGGTGGATTAAATCCGCAAAATGTGGCAGAAACAAAAGATTTGGGTTTTTATGGTGTTGATGTGAGTAGTGGAGTTGAAGAGAGAAAAGGTAAAAAATCACAAGATTTAGTTCGTGAATTTATAGAAAGATCCAAATATTGAGAAGAGAGAATTTATCTTTTTTTAATTTGGGTGCTTCGCTTTACATTCCTGCAACTCACAAAAACTTGTATTCAACAATTTTTGAAAACAGATTTCCGCATCTAAAATCAATAATTATCTGTTTGGAAGATTCTATAAATGACGATGAGCTCGAATTTGCTGAAGAGAAACTAAAAGATATTTTGCAAAAGCTTGATCGAAATCGTGATTTATTGATTTTTTTGAGACCACGAAGTTTCCGACATTTCCAAAAGTTACTTTCATTTAACCACATTGATAAAGTTGATGGATTTGTTATTCCAAAATTTAATTTAGAAGAGTTTCACCGTTGGCGACACTACTTTTTTGAAGATTTCTACTTTATGCCAACTTTTGAAAATGAAGTTGTTTTTGATGAAATAGAGTTAAGGAAAATCCGAAACGAGCTTTTGCAATTTAAAGACTCTATTTTGACTTTGCGAATTGGTAGCGAAGATATTGGAAAAATTCTCGGAATTAAGCGAGGTTGTCAAAAAACAATTTATGAAATTCCAATTTTTACAAAATCTGTTACCGACCTCATCGCTATTTTTAAACCGAAAGGTTTTCATTTGTCATCACCTGTTTTTTCATGCTTCAAGGATTATGAGACTTTGCAAAGGGAAGTTCTTTCAGATTTGGAAAATGGACTTTTTAGCAAAAGTGCAATCCACCCAAAACAGGTAGAAATTATTCAAAATATATATCGTGTTTCCGAAAATGAGTTGCAAATGGCAGAAAAAGTTGTTCTTGAAGATCGAGCTATTTTTTCTCAAAATGGTCTCATGCTAGAGAAGAGAACCCACTCCGTTTGGGCGGATAATCTTCTTCGCAGAGCAAAACTCTTTGGAAAGCATTAAAGGTATTTTTTTAACACTCTCTCTAAATCATTTTTATCAATCGGTTTTGAGAGATAATCATCCATTCCGTAAGAAATAAATCGCTCTTTGTCTCCTTTGATTGCATTTGCAGTCAAGGCAACAATTGGAGTGTGTGAAATAGAAGCAGAATCTTTTTCATAATCAATAATCTCTTGAGTCGCTTCAAGTCCATTCATTACTGGCATATTTATATCCATGAGAATTAAATTAAATTCATCAGTTTTAAACTTATCGACACCCTCTTTTCCATTTTCTGCGATTTCAACTTCAATATCCAACATTTCAAGCATAAATGAGATAAGTTGCTGGTTTATATCATTGTCTTCGACAACAAGAATTTTCTTTCCAGCAAAATTTAAATCACTCTCATCATCTTCATCAATTTCGCTACTAGGTGAGAGTTGATCCACATACTTAACAAGTGAGTCAAAGATTTTTGAACCGTTAATTGGGTGATGAATTACTTCTGTAAAATGCTCTTCCTCTACTTCAGAAAGTTGATATTGTTTGTCAATAATAAGAATTTTAGATATATTATTCTCTTCTAATTTCTCCATAATATCAAGATCAATAACAGTTGTTAAGAAGATAACAGCTTTTGGAAAATTATTACTATCGAGTTCTTCAACAGAACTAAAAGTTATATGACTTAATTTAAAAGCATCAAGATAATCTTTTACAAGATCTTCATAAATCTCAGTATCTGGAGAGTTATAAATTGCAATGTTCAGAGAGACATTTTCATCAAAAGTGTGGCTGTTAGAAGTTGATTGCATGTTAAAATATAGTTCAAAGAAGAAGTTGCTACCTTGACCAATTTCAGATTCTAGTTGCAAATCTGTATTCATAAGCGATAGAAGTTTAGTAGAAATTGCAAGACCTAAACCAGTTCCACCATATTGTCGCGAAGTACTAGTATCTGCTTGTGAGAAAGGTTTAAAAATCACATCTTGCTTCTCTTTTGGAATACCAATACCAGTGTCAATAACAGAAAAGAGAACTTTAACCTGCTTGTCTGTGCTACTAACTTTTTTAATATCAACTCGAACAAGACCAGATTCTGGAGTAAATTTGATCGCATTTCCAATTAAGTTTATAAGGATTTGTTTGATTCTGAGTGCATCACCAAATACATTTTCAGGTAATTTGGGATCGATAAAAGATACAAGTTTTATACTTTTTTCATAAGTTTTTGCGGAGAACAACTCAACAACGGATTCAAACTCATCAAAAACATTGAATTCAACAGATTCAATATCAAGTTTTCCGCTCTCAATTTTAGAAAAGTCAAGAATGTCATTAATAATATCCAATAGAGAAGTTGCACTTTTCGAGATAATATTTACAAACTCTTTCTGTTGAGAATCTAAATGGCTTCTTTTTAAAACATCTGAAAAACCAATAATCCCGTTCATTGGAGTTCTGATTTCATGCGACATATTTGCAAGAAAATCTGACTTTGCTCTGTTTGATTGCTCTGCTTGTAAAACAGCCTCTTCTAATTTTGTTACATTGTTTAAAGTAATTGAGTAATCTGCTTGATTCTCTTCTGGTAATTCGATGAGGTCAATATTAAAAGTTAGTCTCAAATTATTTCTACCAACAATCTGGACTTTTTTAATACCTTTTTTAATGATTATATCTGCCCAACCTTCAGCATCATGCAGTTCTGGAAAATCTACAAAAAGTTCGTTAATATTTGAGTGTCTTGATTTAAAATCATAAACATCTTCAAAATCAAATGTTTTAAAAAATTGTTTATTCATAAAGAGAATGTCATTATTTTTTGTAAATAAAACTGCAATTGCTGATTGGCTATTTAAAACAGTTTCAAAAAGATTTCTCTCTAATTCAGACTCTACTTTTCTCTCTTCAGAAATTCTTTTATTATAAAAGTTTATTGCAACTTCTTCTAATCTTAATCTAAACTTCTTCATATCCACTGGTTTTGTAATATAATGATCTATTCCAATATCTATCGCTTGCATCAAGAAGCTTGAATCATTATAAGCTGAAGAGATGACAATTGGAACTCTAGGATTGATCTCTTTTATAGCTTTAGACATCTCCAGTCCATTCATTTCAGGCATATTAACATCTGTTAAAATTACATCAATAGACTCTTTTTTAAAAATATCTAGACCAATTCGTCCATTTTCAGCTTGAAAAATTTTCCCGAACATTCTCTTGAGACTTCGCTCAAAAGTCATTCTAGTCATCTCTTCATCTTCAACATAGAGAATAGTCATTCGTTTTAATTCTTGTTTTAAATCAAACTCTTCAACCATTATTTAATTCCTAAACAATATTTTTTTAAATATTTAGTTCTTTTTCATATTCTAACACAATTTCACTTGATCAAAATTTTAGTATAAAAATAATGTAGGATTTCACAAAAACTAAGGAAAAAAGTGGTCGATAAAAAATCATCACATATAAAAAATGTTCTACACGGTTTTTTTCTATCGATAGGAACGACCGTAGCAGAACCATCAACAATTTTGCCTTTGATTATAAATCATTTTTCAGGTAGCTCAATTGTTGTTGGAATTTTTGCTTCACTTTTAAAAGGTGGAGCAATTTTCGTCCAAATGATCGCTGCATTTTATGCACAATCTTATAAGTATATGATGCCATATTTAAGGATTGTATTTCTTGTTCGGTTTCTATCATGGTTTGGAATTGGAATAGCAATATCATTTTTTGGTGAAAGCAATCCAGAATTGACACTTTGGCTAATTGGAATTTTTCTATTTCTATTCTCATTTTCAGCAGGATTTGGTGCGATATATTTTAAAGATATTCAAGGAAAAATTTTCACTCACCAATTTCGTGGAAAAAGTATGGCTTATCGACAATTCTTTTCTGGACTTGGTGCAATTCTTTCAGGAACAACAGCGGGAATTTTTCTACAAAATTTTGAACCTCCAGAGAGTTTTGCACTGCTTTTTATGGTGAGTGCAATAATTATGGGGTTTGGACTCGTTGCATTTGGAACAATTGAAGAACCAGAAAAAAAGAATATTAAACAGCGAGAAGGAACTTTTGGAAATTTTTTAAAAGAGAGTCTCCTATATTTTCATAAAAGTGATGTTTTAAAGTATCAAGTTCTCTCCTATCTCTTTTCATACTCGCACCTCATCGGACTACCATTTATAATTTTACAGATAGAAGATTCGATTGGTTTAAATGGGTATCAAGTTGGAATTTTACTTTCAGTTCAAATGCTTGGTGCAATGTTGAGTAATATCATTTGGGGAAAACTCTCGCTCCGCGGAAAAGATAAAAATGTGGCATTTATCTCTTTCTCTCTCATGATAATCTCGTTTCTACTCTCGATATTTTTCCAAAATCTCTATATTTATGGAGTTGTATTTTTTCTAATTGGTGCTTCGATTGATGGAACTAGACTCGCTTTTGGAAATTTAATTCTTGTTATTGCACCTGAGGAAAAGCGACCACTCTATATTGCACTTCAAGCAAACATCTCATCTTTTGGTCTCTTCTTTCCGATTCTTGGCGGTGTTCTGCTCTCAATATCAAACTATCAAATTGTCTATTCTGTTTCAATAGTTGGAGTAGTTTTTGCTTTTTATCTTCTTTGGAAAGAGAGCAAGTTGCAATTAAATTAAAAATTGTCGGATTTATTCCGACAAAATTTTCTACTCATTAAATTTTAAAACTTCATAAGTTTTTCGAGTTGCAACTCGACCCCGAGCTGTTTTTTCAATATATCCATTTGTAATTAAATATGGTTCGATAACTTCTTCAATTGTTCCAATATCTTCATTTAGAATTGCTGAAAGTGTTTTTAATCCAACCGCTTTTCCTTTTGCTTCAAGGAGTCTTTCCAAAATTTGAATGTCCATTGAGTCAAAACCGTACTCATTAATTCCAAGAGATTCTAAAGCTTCGCCTGTTCTTTCAAGTGTAATTTCGACCTCATCAGCATAGTCTGAAAAATCACGAACACGACGAAGAAGACGAAGTGCAATTCGTGGAGTTCCGCGAGATCGTTTTGCAATTTGATGTGCAGAAATCGGACTTATCTGCTTATCCATTTTTCTACTTGCAATTTCAATAATTTCAGAAAGTTCAGTTTCAGTATAAAACTCCATACGGAAATGAATTCCAAACCTTTCACGAAGTGGAGTTGATAACATCCCTGCTCTTGTTGTCGCACCAATTAGTGTAAAAGGTGGCAAGTCGATTTGAACGGTTTGAGCTGAAGGTCCTGAACCAATAATAATATCGAGTCGAAAATCCTCCATCGCCGAATACAAAATTTCCTCAATCGCAGGTGAAAGTCTGTGAATTTCATCAATAAAAAGTATGTCATTTTCCGAAAGATTTGTAAGAAGTGCGGCAAGGTCTCCGCTCTTTTCAATCATCGGTGCAGAAGTAATTTTTAAATTACTCTCCATTTCATGCGAAATTATAAAAGCGAGTGTAGTTTTTCCAAGTCCAGGCGAACCAAAAAGCAGTGTGTGATCAAGGGGTTCTGCCCTCTTTCGAGAAGCAGAAATAAAGACTTCTAAATTTTTACAAATTTTCTCTTGCCCAATATACTCTTGTAAGTTTTTTGGACGGAGTGATTTTTCGTAATCTCCCTCTTTGTGTTTTTGAGAAAAATCTAAACTCTCTCTCAAGGTCTAGCTATCTTTCCTGCGATAGCACTTGCTGCTGCGACTGCACTATTTGAAAGATAGATTTTTGAGCTTCTTGCACCCATTCGACCTACGAAATTTCGATTTGTTGTTGAAATTGAGACCTCATCGTCCCCAAGAATTCCCATGTATCCGCCAAGACAAGCCCCGCATGTTGGATTACTTACGACTGCTCCAGCATCAACCAAATCTTTTATGTAGCCTTTTTGAGAAGCTTCTTCTAAAATCTTTTGTGTCGCAGGTGTTACAATCATTCTTGTGTGTCGAGCTACTTTTTTGCCTTTGACAATTTTTGAAGCAATTTCGATGTCAGAAAGTCGTCCGTTTGTGCAACTACCGATGAAAACTTGATCCACCCGAATATCATCAGCAACAGCAACAGAAAGTGAATGTCCGTTTGATGGTAAATGTGGGTATGCAATTACAGGCTCTAATTTAGAAACATCGATTTCAATTGTTTGAATATATTTCGCATCTGGGTCTGAGTAAAATTCTTTCGGCTCTCTTGCTAAATTTTTATCTTTCAAAAACTCTTTTGTGATTTCATCAACAGCGATAATTCCAGATTTTGCACCAGCTTCAATTGCCATGTTGCAAAGTGAAAATCTTGAGTCCATGTCAAGAGTCGAAATTGTGCTACCTGTAAATTCAAGAGCTTGGTATAAAGCCCCATCTACTCCAATTTGTCGAATAAGTTCTAAAATCAGATCTTTCCCTGTAACATGCTCTTGAAGTTCTCCAGAAAATACAACTTTAATTGTCTCAGGAACTTTAAACCAATTTCCACCTGTAACCATTGCATAAGCCAAATCAGTAGAACCCATTCCCGTAGCAAAAGCACCTAAAGCTCCGTGTGTGCAAGTGTGAGAATCCGCACCAATGACAACATCACCTGGGGAAATCAAGCCTTTTTCTGGTAAAAGTGCATGTTCAATTCCCATATCTTTTTCGTCAAAGAAATTTTTCATATCTTGTTCAAAAGCGAACTCTCGGGAAATTTTTGCTTGGTTTGCCGATGCAATATCTTTTGCAGGAATAAAGTGATCAAGCACAATACTAAATCCGTCTGGATTTGCTAATTTTGTAGCTCCACTCTCTTTAAAAGCTCGGATTGAAATTGGAGTTGTGATGTCATTTCCAATAACCATGTCGATTGGAACTTCTACAATATCTCCAGCTCGAACTTCTTTTCCAGCATGTTCGCTGAAAATCTTTTCTGTAATTGTTAAACCCATCTTCTCTATCTTTTTCCGTAATTCTAGCAAATAGGTGAAATTGGGTTTTTGTAGAAAAATATCAAATAGAATCTGATTTTGTGAATTGCCGATGTTAAAAAAGATTTAAATATTAAAGGGATAGTATGGAAATTTCATTAAATAGCAGTTTGCTGAATCAACTTACAAAAACATCAAAACAACTAACAACTGGAAAACAGATTTCCACGGGAGCAGACGACTCAATTAAATTCACAAAAGTTATGGATTTGAGTTCAGATATTGCGATTATGGATCATTTAAAAGAGAATGCGGAAAATGCTCAAGCTTTTGTTCAATATACAGATACAACTTTAAGTTCAATGACAGAAGGACTTGAAAAATTTAAATCGCAACTTATCGCTTATGCAAATACTAGCCACTCAACAACAAGCCGTGAAGCTCTACTTGACGAATTAACAAGTTTAAAAAACACGGTTTTAAATCTTGCAAATACAAAAGTTGATGGAAAATATCTCTTTTCTGGAACTGCAACAGGAACAAAACCGATTGGTAGCAATGGTGAATATCAGGGAAATGGCGAAAAAATGTCAATCCGAACTGATAAATTGCAAATTCAAGAATACAGCATTTCTGGTCAAGACCTCTTTCTAGGATATGACCGAGATGTTAAAAATACAGTTTCAACAAATGTTAGAAAATTAAATGTAACGGAATTGGCTGAAGGTCGTGAAGTATATATTAATAGCGACCACACAATTAAAGATTTGACTGGTGAAACTGGTCAAGTTACATTTTATCTCTCAGGAACACGACCAGATGGAACAAGTTTCAACACAAAATATCAAGTTTATGATCCTGAACAGACAACAGTTGGATTTTTAGAAGAGGAGATTAAACTCGCTTTCAACAATCAAGTTGATGTTGAAATCTCTAACAATGGTCAGTTTATCATCACCGATAAAGAGAATGGGAATCCAAAAATGACTTTTAACATGGTTGGTTCTAATGTTGATGTTAATAATCTTTCAGATTTAGAGGGTGAAGATACTTTTGATTTTGTTATTAATGAGGGTGCTGAATCTTACACAGGTGAGACTCTGCCTTTTGAAAAGAGTGGTAATAAAATCAAAAATAACATTCAGCAATTTATTCCTGATACGATGAATTTTGCGACAACAAGCACAGCACTTTCTGAAGTTGCGGGAAAATCTTTAAATGGTGAGACTCTCGAATTTAGTGGAATAGATGTCGAGGGAAATCCTGCAACTGCAACAATCACTTTTGCTGAAGGAACTTCAAATGTTTCAATTAATGGAACAGCTTTCACTTTTGAAAAAGGTGGAGATGACTTCACATATCAACAGATGCTTGATGTAATTTCACTAACTCTTTCGGGCGGACAAGCGGGAGATTTTATGGAAGCTCGAGATGTTGTAAAAGCGGAGTTAAACCACAATGGTGAATTTGAAATCAAAGATTTAACCTCATCGAATACAAAAATGGAGTTGGCGATTTACGATCCAAACAGTGGAGATTTTACAACTGGTGAAGGTTCAGCAATTGCTTTTAACTCAAACCGTGCTTTATCTTTTGATTCTCCAACTATTGATCTTTTTGAAATTATCGATTCTGCAATTGAGGCAGTTGATCAAGATATTAGCCACCCGATAGATGGAAACAACAATAGAGGTGTCCATGCAAGTTTAGATGCTCTGACTCATGCAATCGACCATGTTATTAAAGAGAGAGCAACAAGTGGTTCTCAATATCAGAGTCTCGATTACACACTTGAACGAAGCATCGCACTTAAATCAAATATGGAAGTTACTCAAAGTGAAGTAATTGCAACAGATTTTGCAGAAGTTTCATCTTATTTCACAGCTCTTAAAACAAATTATGAAGCGATGTTGATGACGGTTTCTAAAGTTCAACAATTATCTCTTGCAAATTATATTTAAATATTTGTTATAATACAATTTTATAATTAACTATCCTTGTTAATATATCAAGAATAGTCTTGATTTTTTAGGATACTCCGTTTTTTTGAGCGGAGTTCTTCTTAACTGGCAAGAGACAAAAATTCCCACTACAAAATAGGAAAACATAATTTGAAGCAGATCGCTATTATTGGAAAGCCAAATGTTGGAAAGAGTTCGCTTTTTAACAGAATTGTGCGAGAGAGAGATGCAATTACATCAGAAAAAGCGGGAACAACTCGAGATGTAAAAAAGAGAGAGATAGAAATTGGAGATGAAAGAGCAATTTTAATTGATACGGGTGGATTTGACACCTCATCGGAACTCTTTCAAAAAGTTACTGACGGAGCGATAAAAGTTGCTTTGGAATCAGACATCGTTTTATATATGGTGGATGGTCGTGATTTATCAGACGAAAAAGACAAAAAAACTTTTTACAAAATTGCGAAAAAAGTGAAAAACATCGCACTTGTTGTAAATAAATTAGATAATGATAAATTAGAAGAAAAACTTTGGGAATTTTCTGATTTTGGAATTGATGATACTTTTGCAATTTCAATTTCCCACAACCGTCGAATTAATAAATTAATTGAGTGGATTCACGAAAAAGTTGGAAATCAGAAAGTTATTGTTGATCGTTTTGACAGAATTGAGACAAAAGGAATTCAGTTAGAGAGTGAAATTTCTGTTTCAATTATTGGGCGAGTGAATGTTGGGAAAAGTTCGCTTTTAAATGCAATTACAAAATCTGACAGATCGATTGTGAGTCCAGTCGCAGGAACAACTATTGATCCTATCGATGAGGTCTTTCAAATTGACGGTCGTGAAATCAAGTTTGTCGATACCGCAGGAATTCGGCGACGGGGAAAAATTGCGGGAATTGAAAAATATGCACTCGGTCGAACTGAAAGTATGCTTGAGCGAAGTGATATTGCTCTTCTTGTTTTAGATGCTTCCGAGGGATTCCACGAATTAGACGAAAAAATTGCTGGACTTGTTGATAAGCACCAACTTGCAACAATTATTGTTTTGAACAAATGGGACGAGCGAATTTACGAATATGAAGAAGCTGTTAGAATTATTCGGGACAAATTTAAATTTTTATATTTTGCACCAATTCTCACAATTTCTGCACTCACACATCAGAGAGTTCATAAAATTTACGAACTACTTTTTCGTGTTTATGAAAATTACACAAAACGAATGCCAACATCTCAAGTAAATGGAATTGTTGAAGAAGCTGTCCGAAAACATTCGCTACCTGCTCCAAAAGGTCGTGTTCTCAAAATTTACTACTCAACTCAATTTGGTGTTTCGCCTCCAAAAATTTCAGTTATCATGAACCGTCCAAAACTTTTACACTTTTCTTACAAGCGATATTTGATAAATCAGTTTCGTGAAAAGTTCGATTTTGAAGGCACTCCACTTATCATTGTTTCTCGAGATAAGAAAAATGGAGATCGTGAGAAAAAAGAAGAGAGTTACTAAAACCTGCACAAATTAAACAATTTTGT
>AKKQ01000018.1 GCA_000276965.1 Thiovulum sp. ES
TTCCGCTTATTGGTGTTGATCACCTTAAAGGACACATCTATTCCCTTTTTATTGAAAAAGATGAGAAACTGCCTCTTCTCGCCCTTCTTGTTTCTGGCGGACACACTCAAATTGTTGAAGTTGAAAATTGGAATAGCTTTAATATTGTTGCAAAAACTCTTGATGATAGTTTGGGAGAGAGCTTTGACAAAGTTTCAAAAATGCTTGGACTCGGATATCCAGGTGGGCAAGTTATTGAAAACCTTGCAAAAAATGGAGATTCTCAAAAGTTTAAACTACCTGTTCCACTCTCTCAATCTCCAAAAATTGCATTCAGCTATTCTGGTTTAAAAAATAGTGTTCGATTAGCAATTGAGAAAAACAACAGAGATGATTTGAATTTTCAAAGAGATATTTCGGCATCTTTTCAGCGAGTTGCAACAGAACATTTAATCCAGAAATTGAAAAAATATCTCAAAACAAGCAAGAAAAAATTCAGATATTTTGGAATTGTTGGCGGAGTAAGTGCGAATAGATATATTTTTGAGAGAATTTCAGAAATTACAGAGAGTTTTGGCATGAAAATTTTAAGTCCAAAAATAGAATTCACATCAGACAATGGAGCAATGATTGGAAGGTATGGAGTTGAACTCTACAAAAATTCAGTTTTTACAAAAATAGAGGATTTGGAAATTTCGTCAAAAAGCGAAATTTGATGAAAAGAGTTTTGGAATCCCAATTTGGATTCCAAAGAGAGATTATTGAAGTAGTTTTAAGATGTTTTGTTGAACAGCATTTGCTTGTGTTACAGCATAACTACCAGATTGAACAAGAATGTTCATTTTTGAGAAATTCGCAGTCTCTTCAGCAAAATCCACGTCTCTAATTGCAGACTCAGAAGCCATGATATTTGTTCTAGTGATTGCAACAGTTTTGATAACCGCTTCTAATTCACTTTGAGCAGAACCAAGGTTTGATCTCATAAGGTCAAGGTGTTTAATTGCAGATTCAGCAATATCCATAACAGCAAATGCACCATCAAGTGTAATTGCACCAGCTGGAAGAATCTTCTTATCAGTTGTCATGTTTTCAGCACCTGGATAATCAAGGTCATTTGTTGTTGCAAAAATACCCATCGCATCAGATTGAACAGCATTAAATCCGTTAAGAATTCCTCTTAAGTTAAAGTTTGCTTCACTCATCGCACCATTATTCATAGCAGCATCAAGAGCTCCACCAGCTTGTTCTTCAACTCGAATATCAACAGCACCGATAGCAACCATTGTAAGTCTTCCACCGTGGAAACCTTCAGAAATACCAAATACATCTTCAAAAGTTTGTTCAGTTCCGTCTGTTCCTGTGATAATTCCACTCTCAATATTGATTCCTCTACCATCAGCAGAAGTCAATTTTAAGTGTCCTCTTTCATCGATAGATGCCATAACACCTGTTTCGTCTCTAGCTGCATTGATTGTTGCAACCAATCTACCATCAGCATCATTTGTTTGAATGTTTGCTAAATCACCAAGCTCAACACCATTAAGTACTAAATCATTAATAGCTGAGCCATCAGAAACTGGAAGACTTGCAACAGCCTCAACTTTGTAAGAAGCTCGAACACCAAGAGTTGATGAATTCTTGTTAATTACTTCTGCTAGATTTCCAATACCTTGACCAGCTTCATAACCAATTTCAACACTTTCCATTGTGATAGAACCATTAGGAATATGAGTTCCTGTAAATGTTAAAGCACTTGTTCCTTGAGCAATAGAGTGAGCAGCAGTTGTTTCAGCTCGTATATGCCCAATTTTATCAGTTGAAGTAGCTTCAATTGAAGTCATAACTGTATTTCGGCTATAAGCACCAATTTGGAATTCTCTATTTACAAAGTTTCCTGAAAGTAGTTGTTTTCCGTTATAGCTAGTAGTTCCAGCGATATTGTCAATTTGATTCATCAACTGTTTAATATCAGTTTGGATAGCTTTTCTAGATTCTAGTGATTGTCCATCTTGTGCGGCTTGAGTAGCTTTAGTCTTGATAGTATCGAGTAGAGCAACTTGCTCAGCCATAGCTTTATCAGCAACTTGGATAATTCCAACAGCTTCATTAGCATTTTGTAAAGCTTGACCAAGTGAGTTAGCTTGTGATCGTAAAGAGTCAGCGACAGCCATTCCAGAAGCGTCATCAGCTGCTCTATTGATCTTTAAACCTGAACTTAATCTTTCAAGAGAATTTTGAAGTCCCTTTTGGTTTAAGTTTGCCTGAGTGGTAGCAATCATTGCTGGCACATTTGTATTAACAACAAAACCCATTGTTATCCCTCTTGTGTTCCAAATTTTAATTCTAACTTTAGTATCGTCTAAAAATAATTTTTTTTTAACTACCCTTAAACAGTTTGAATAGCGATAGAGTAGCTATTTTTCGAGACTTCGGAGTCGAACTGCCTCCATTTTTTCAAACCTTTTATGCGATACAAATGGATTAATAATTTGCAATTTTTCGGGTGTTCGAGTGTCAGTTTCAAAGTAGTGATAGGCAGTTAAGTTCTCTTTTGTAGTTTTTAAATAGACATTCCACCGACCAGTTTTTGGAAAGTCAAATTTGAATTTTGAGGAGTTAAAAACTTTATCAAATTCACTTGTTTCAGGACGAGTAACAAGGGCTTCAAATTCCGCTTCGACCTCATCGTCGCTACTATTTTTAAGAGAGATTTTAAAATCGATTCCGTTTTCAGAAACAACACTTTTAGAAAAATCCAAAGTGTAAAGAGAATTAAATTCTGCTTGTTCGCCCAAAATTTGGTTGATATTTTTATCAGTGATGTGATAGTTTTGAAGAAAGAGATTTGAATCAACAACACTGTTTTGTAGAGCAATTTTGATTGTAAAAAAAGATGCAACAATCGAACCGAGAATCATAAGAACAATGACATGAGGCCAATAATTTCTTTTCATAATTTCCCCCGTTTTCTATGAATTTTATCACAATCCAAAATTTATAATTAAAATAAAAGAGTTTTATTTTTTTAATTCCCGTGCCAAAAGACACGAGATAAATTATTCACCCTCAAGAAGTTTTTTCATTAACTCTTTTACAGTGATAATTTCAGTGAGTCGATAGCCGTTTGAACCTGAAAAATACAATCCATTTTCCAAATCTCCATTGTAGGAATCAGCAAGTCGATCCGCAATACAGAAACCAACAGCCCTAGCCTCTTCTCCACGATGACAAGGCGAAACACAATTGCTAATACAAGCGACTTTTGGAGCAGTTCCATTTTCAATATTTTCATGAAGTGCTGTTCGGACACCTCGAGCAGGATAGCCGACTGGAGATTTCATAAGTTGAATATCCTCTTTTTTAGAACCCAAAAGAACTTTTTTAAATTCATCACTAGCATCACACTCAGCAGTTCCGATAAATCGAGTTCCCATTTGCACACCGCTGCCACCAAGAGAAATCATTTGGTCAATATCATTTTTGTCCCAAATTCCACCCGCAGGAATTACAGGAATGTCTCCCCAATTTTTCGCTTCTTCGACAACAGGCTGAACAAGATTTTCTAATCTGTATTGATCTTCAAAACATTGTTCATAAGTAAAACCTTGGTGTCCGCCACTCTCTGGTCCTTCCAAAATTACAGCATCAGGAAGTCGATTGTATCGTTTCCACTTTTTAGCAATAATTTTTAAGGCTCTGGCACTAGAAACGATTGGAATAAGAGCGACATCAGGAAAATCAGTAGTGAATTTTGGCATATCCGATGGGATACCTGCACCCGTGATAATAATGTCTGCACCAGCTTCACAAGCATCTTGAACAACTCGACCATAATCATTTATCGCATAAAGAATATTTACACCAATTGGTTTTCCGCCAGAAATCTTTTTTGCATTTTTAATAATTTCAAAAAGAGCATCTCGGCTGTAAAAATTTTCAGCTTCATAAGGTCGGTTTGAGACATTTTTGTGAGAATGGAACTTATTCTTATAATATCCAGTCCCAACAGCACTAACAATACCAAGTCCGCCCTCTTTTGAGACATTTCCAGCGAGTTTGTCCCAACTAATTCCAACACCCATTCCACCTTGAATAATTGGGATTTCGATGAGGTGCTTTCCAATTTTTAATGGTTTCATAAGATTTTTACCTTTGCAAATTTTCGTTTTCCAGATTGAAGAATATACTCTCCGCTTTCTAATTTCAATTGTTCGTCGCTAACTTTTTCGCCATCAATTTTAATAGCACCTTGTTTGATCTGTCGTCGAGCTTCGCTAGTTGATTTTTGCAGTTTTGTTTCAACAAGAGCTTTTGCTATCCAAATTGGACTTTCAGAAATTCCAAATTCGGGAATATCATCAGGAATATCACCTTTTTTATGCACAGTTTCAAAATGCTCTTTTGCTTTTTCTGCTAACTCTTTGCTGTGAAATGTTTCAGTAATTTCAAGTGCAAGTTCCTCTTTCGCTTTTTTCGGGTGGAAATTTCCATTCTCAACATTTTTTCGTAAATCTTCGACCTCATCGAGACTTTTTGCTGAAAGAAGTTCATAGTATCGCCACATTAAATCATCAGAAATTGAAAGCACCTTTCCATACATATCATTTGGCTCTTCACGAACAGAAATGTAATTTCCGAGAGACTTGCTCATTTTTTGCACACCGTCAAGACCCTCTAAAATTGGCATCATCAAAACAGATTGCTGTTTTCCAATTTCATAAGTTTTTTGTAACTGCCGTCCCATAAGCAAATTGAATTTCTGATCAGTCCCACCAATCTCAACATCTGATTTCAAATATACAGAATCGTAACCCTGTAAAAGCGGATATAAAAACTCGCTGATTGCAATCGACTGATTGCTTTTGTATCGCTTCTCAAAGTCATCTCTCTCAAGCATTCTTGCCACACTGTGAGTTGTTGTCAATTGTAAAAGCCCCGCAGAACCAAGACCGTCAAGCCAATCTTTATTAAATACAATTTCAGTATGTTGTGGGTCTAGGATTTTAAAAATCTGTTCTTTGTAAGTTTGTGCATTTTCTTCAGCTTGTTCGGGAGTAAGCTGTTTTCGAGTTTCACTTTTTCCAGTTGGGTCTCCAATCATTGCTGTGAAATTTCCAATCAGAAATTGAATTTTTCCACCAAATTTTTGGAAAGTCGCAAGTTTTTGAATTAAAACCGTATGCCCCAAATGTAAATCTGGAGCAGTCGGGTCAAAACCTGCTTTTACTAAATATCTTTCACCCGTTTCATAAAATCTTTTAAGGAGTTTTTCTAAATTTTCTCTATCGATAATTTCCGATATTCCTCTTTCGATTTCCCTTAAACTTTCGTTGAGGTTCATTTGTCAAATACCAGCACTCTAAAAGGAGAGTGCCTATCCTTTCTTAAAATTTTCTTTACAATTTTCTAGTAAATATTTCAAATATATTAAACGAAAGGATAACGAAAACAAGCGATATTTGTTTTGCAAAATTTAAATTGAGACTTTCACTTTTTTAACTTTTGCACCAAGAGAAAGTAGTTTTTCTTCTAAATTTTCATAACCTCTGTGTAAATGATAAATTCGATGAACTGTTGTCTCTCCACTCGCCACAAGTCCTGCAAGAACAAGAGCAGAAGATGCTCGTAAATCCGTTGCCATCACATCAGCACCGATGAGGTCAGTTTTTCCAAAAATCTCAACTTGATTTTTATCAATTTCAATTTTTGCACCAAGTCTTTGCAATTCAACAACATGCATAAATCGATTTTCAAAAAGTCTCTCTTCTACAATACTTTCACCGTCGATTTGAGTCAAAAGTGCTACAAATTGTGCTTGCATATCAGTCGGAAAATGTGGATATTCTGCGGTAATAATATCTACCGCTTTAAGTTTTTCTCCGTTTGAAATTGTTATTTTCTCTTTTTCAATTTCTAAATTAAATCCAATTTCCTGCAATTTATCTGTTGTTGCTTTTAGGTGTTCTGGTTCTACATTTGAAACTGAAACTGTTCCGCCAGTAATTGCACCCGCACAAAGATAAGTTCCCGCTTCAATTCGATCTGGAATAACTCGAATTTCTGGAAAATCAAGAAGTTTTCCATTTGTCCCAACTATTTCTAATTTGTCAGTTCCAATTCCTGAAATTTCAACTCCGCTATCTCGTAAAACTTCACAAAGTTGAATAACTTCAGGTTCTAAAGCGGAATTTAAAATTGTTGTTTTTCCATTTGCCAAAGCTCCAGCCATAACAATATTTTCAGTTCCTGTAACACTTTTTTTTGCGAAATCTATTTTTGCACCGACTAATCCGTTTGGTGCGACTGCTTTTATGTATCCTGCCTCGATAGAAATTTCCGCACCCATCTCTTCAAGTGCTTTTAAATGTAAATCAACTGGTCTTGCACCAATTGCACAACCACCAGGTAGAGAAACCTCACACTCTCTAAATCGGGCAAGAAGTGGTCCAAGAACCAAAATGGAAGCTCTCATTGTTTTGACAATCTCATAAGTCGCTTTTGTATCTTTTAAATTTGAAGTATCCACAATTAAACTATTTTTTTCTAATTTATGATTTCCACCAAGTTGGTCGAGTAATTTTAAAAGAGTTTTTATATCAACAACATTTGGAACATTTTCTATTTTTACACTGTTTTTTGCCAAAATCGTAGAGGCAATAAGAGGTAAAGCTGAATTTTTTGCACCAGAAATTTCTACATTTCCAGATAATTTGTTTCCACCAATAATTTTTAAAGCTTCCATTTTTTCTCTTGTTTTAATAATTTTTTTAAGAAATAATTCTATCTCAAATTTAAATAATTATGATTTCAGAAGCCGGGGAGTCTCCCGACAATTATTATCTTTTGTAGTTATCCGAAGTTGGTGAAAGTTTTATCACTTTTACTTTGTATTCTAACTCTCTTCGCAACTCTTCACTCAATTTTTGGTTTGTCTCAATTTCCAAATCAAAATACAAAGTGTGGTCTCTTCCCATGGAATCTCGTTGAGTTGAAATTTGCAAAACATCAATATTTAATTTCACCAAATATTGCAAGAAATCTGCCAAAGCTCCGCGATGATTTGAAACTGAAACGATGAGGTTGTATTTATATCTTTTGTCATCATTCCACTCAATATAAACCATGTTTAATTCGTCGTCAAGAACTTCAGAAATTTGAGAACACATTTTATGATGAACATAAACTTTTCCATCATCATCAAGAATTCCAACGACATCATCGCCATTATGTGGGTGGCAACAGTAATCAAAGTTTACACCCAAAACATTTTTGTTTGAAACAACTTTTAGTGATTTAAATTGATAAGTTTTTAGTGGAATCTCTTCAGGAATTTTCTCAATGAACTTCCTCACTGAATTATTGTTTGTTGCAATTTTTGAAAATTCATCAAATTCATTTGGAAATCGATCATACATATCTTCAGGAGAAGTTTCCAAAATCGTCCGAATAATATTAAATCCAGTTTGATAATTTATATCTTTCTTTCTGTGAGAACATAAGTTTCTCATCTCTTTTTTAGCATGAGTTGTTTTAACAGAATCTATCCACGAACAACGAGGAATTTCATCTTTGTCTGTAACGATTTGCACCAAATCACCACTTTTTAACTCTGTCAAAAGAGAAACTTTTTTCTTATTTATGTATCCATATTTTGCACAATTTCCAATTTCAGAATGCAGTTTGTATGCAAAATCAAGAACAACAGAACCCTGTGGAAGTGAAAAATTATCAAACTCCTTAGAGTAAATAATTATTTCGTCTGAGAAGAGATCATCACGAACAATATCACAATATTCTCCTATATCAGCTTCATGGTTATTGTTCAATTTTTGAAGCCATTCCGTTTTTATAGCCTCTTGAGGCTCTTTATATTTCCAGTGAGCAGCAAGACCATATTCTGCTGTTCTATCCATTGAAAAAGTTCGTATTTGAACTTCAAAAATACTATTCTTATTAAAAACAGTTGTGTGAATTGTTTGATAACCATTATCTTTTGGAGCTGAAATATAATCCTTAAATCTAAATGGAAGTAATTTAAAATTTAAGTGAATAATTCCTAAAACCTTATAAGCATCAAGAACTGTTGGCACAAGAATTCTAATTGCAAGAAGATCAAGCACCTCATCGGTATTTACACCTTTTTTCTGCATCTTCTTATATATAGAATATTTATGTTTTATTCTTGAATTTATCTGAAAATCATCTTCAATAAAGTCATTTTTAATTAGAAGAAGAGAAACTTTTTCTGTAAAACCAAAAAGTTTTGATTTAAATGTATCTTGATATATATCAATATGATTGCTGATTTTCTCATAATCTTTTTCAAAAAGATATTTAAATGAAACATCTTCAATAAAAGTTTTTAGAAATGCAATTCCTAAACGGTGTGCAATCGGTGCATAAACGAGCAAAGACTCTTCCGAAATTCTTTGCTGTTTCTCTTTTTTAAGTGCATCTAATGTAGAAAGATTATGAACTCTGTCACAAAGTTTAATAACAAGAATTCTCAAATCAGAAATTGAAGCCGTCAGCATTTTACGAAAAGAGAGAGCCGATTTTGTGAGTTTCTCATGTGATTTTGAAGAAACAAGCTCCTTTTCTCGAATGTGGTCAATTTTAGTTAAACCATCAACCAAATATGCGACCTCATCGCCAAAATGCGACCGAATATCATCTAAAGTATATTCTGTATCCTCAACAACATCGTGAAGAATTCCAGCAATAACCATCTCCTCTTCTCCAGAAACTCGAGCCACAATTGCCCCAACCAAAATTGGGTGAGTTACATATGGTTCGCCACTTTTCCGAAATTGAGTTTCGTGTGCTTTCACCGCAAAACGAATTACCATTTCTAAAAGTGGAGTCTTTTCAATTTCTCGAAAAAGAATTTCTGAAGCTTTCTCAATAGTTTTTGCCGTAGCTATCTCTCTCATTAGATTTTGCAAATTTATTTCCTAAATTACTTTTTGTTTGGTAGAACCATCATATTATAGTATCGACCCTCAAAGAAAGGCTCTTTTTCCATAACACCGTGATCTTTCACCATTTCCCAAACTCGAAAAAGAACATCTTTTCCCGCTTCTGGATTTCCCATCTCTCGACCTTTTAGGAAAACTCTGAATTTAACATAATACTCTTTTGCAAGAAAATCAGTCGCCTGTTTTACTTTAAAATTGATGTCATTTTCAGCAATTTTTACAGAAAGTTTGATCTCTTTGACAGTAATTGTTTTTTGGTTTTTCTTTGCCTCTTTTTTCTTCTTTTCAGCTTGATACTTGAATTTTCCGTAGTCCATAATTTTAGCAACTGGAGGCTCTGCATTATCTGCAATAAGAACCAAATCGAGTCCTTGATCTTGTGCAAGACTTAATGCCGATGAGGTTGGAATAATTCCGTGTTGTGTTCCATCATCACCTACACATCGAACTTCTGGGAATCTAATATTCTCATTCATTGGTGGTAAATCTTCTTGCTTTGGTCTTCTGTTGTGATTTCCGTGTCTTCTACTCAAAATTGAACCTCATTCATTTTCTCCTCTAATTTCTCTAAAAATTTGTTTTTGTTTAAATTGTATTGTTCTCGGCTTCTTCGATCTCGAATTGCCACTGTTTTGTTTTGAACCTCATCGTCCCCAATAATTACAACCATTGGAACTCGACTTTTTTCAGCTATTCTGATTCTCTTATTTAACGATTCATTACTGTCGTAAATTTCAGAATCAATATCTAAATTCATAAGTTTTCTTGAAAGTTCTCTAGCATATTCACGATGTTCTTCACGAATTGGAACAAATGCTACTCCAGTTGGTGCAAGGAACATTGGGAATTCACCCGCATAATGTTCAGTCAAAATTCCGATAAATCGCTCAAAAGAACCAAGAATCGCTCGGTGAATCATAACTGGTTGTTTTTTCTGACTATTCTCATCTGTGTATGAAATGCCAAATCTTTCAGGTAAATTGAAATCTACTTGAATAGTTCCACATTGCCATTTTCGACCGATTGAGTCTCGGATTTTTATATCGATTTTTGGACCATAAAAAGCTCCACCACCCTCATCAACACCAAACGGAATACCATTTGTTTCAAGTGCTTCTTTTAGTGATTGAGTTGCAATATCCCAAACCGCATCATCTCCGATTGCTTTCTCTGGTTTTGTCGAAACTTCAAGTGTGTAATCAAAGTTGAAACTTTTCATAATCTTATCTACAAACTCAAGAACACCAGTAACTTCATCTTTGATTTGCTCTTCACGACAAAAAATATGTGCATCATCTTGAGTAAATTCACGAACTCGAAAAAGACCATGCATAACTCCACTTTTTTCGTGCCGATGAACAACTCCATACTCAAAAAATTTCAGTGGAAGGTCTCGATAGCTTCGGAGTGAGTGTTGAAAAACTTTGATGTGTCCGACACAGTTCATTGGCTTAATTCCGTATTCCTGATCATCAATTTCAGTGAAATACATATTTTCGCCGTAGTTTTGGTAGTGTCCGCTAGTTTGCCAGAGTGAAGATTTTAAAATTTCTGGACCTCGAACTGGTTCATAGCCTCGAACTCTATGAGCTTTGTAAAGCAATTGCTCTAATCGACTCCTCAATCTTCCACCTGCTGGTAGCCAAACTGGTAATCCTGCACCAATTTCGTCATCAAAGAAAAACAGATTCATCTCTTTTCCGACTTTTCGGTGATCTCGTTTTTCTGCTTCTTCCAACATTTTTAAGTGAGACTGTAAAGCATCTTTTGTAGCAAATGCAATTCCATAAATTCGGACAAGCATCTCATTTTGCTCATCGCCCTCTAAATATGCACCCGCGACTTTTAAAAGCTTCACAAATTTCAAATATTTTGTATGTGGGAGATGAGGTCCTCGGCAAAGATCTTCAAAATTACCTTGTTTGTAAATTGAAACATTTTCATCAGGGATTTTTGACAAAACTGCCTTTTTTAGTTCATCATTTTCAAATTTCTGAAGGGCTTCGCTTTTTGAGATAAAATATTTTTCGATAGGAGAACCTTTTTTTGAAAGTTCTTTCATCTTTTTTTCAATATTTTTTAGATCAGACTCACTGATTTTTTCAGAAGTTTTAAAATCGTAGTAAAAACCCTCTTCAACAACTGGACCAACGAAAAATTTTGCATCAGGATAAAGCTCTTTTATAGCTTGTGCCATAAGATGAGCAGCGGAGTGTCGGATAACCTCAAGAGAATCTTGCGAATTATCAAAAATGATATTTTCGCCACTCTCTCCGTCAATAGCAGTTTGAGTATCAAAAACCTCACTGCCTCTTTTGAGTGCTATAACATCTTCCAAGAAAAAACTTACCTTTTAGTTAGATTTATAATTTTGAGTTTAAACTCTTTGTTATCTCCTTGACATACTCCTCATAGCTAGAGGATTCTGCTTCAACAAAAAAAGCCTAATAAATTAGGTCTTACTTTCTCTCCACAAGAGTTGATGCCCCAACTCAAATTTATATCTAAGATTTTACACTTCACGATAAAATTAACAAAACTAATTATACTTAAAATTATTTTAAGTGGATGAATCCACCATTATAATTTTAAAAGCCTTGTATCTCCATAGCTAAAGCTAGGGTCTTTACGGCTTGTTTCGGTAAATTATAGCTATTTTTAAACTTAAAACAAAACTGTGATACGAAAATAACAAAATTTGCAATTTGGAACCTTCCCGTAAGAAATACGGGAAGAGTTTGAGAAACTACTTTAATTTGTAGTTTGAAGCTTTTTTAACTTCTTGTTGATAAATCATGCCGTGATGAGGTTCAACAATATTTGCTTCTTCATAAATGTATGTAAAAATTTCGTTTGCTTTTTTCTCTTCAACAAGAACAGTCAAAATTTCCATTTCAACACCATTCTCATTTCGGATAGAAGTTCCACGAGCTTTACTTCGGTTTGCAGTTGCAACACCTTTTTCCGCAAGTGCTTCCAAAATTGGAGTTGATTTGCTGTCAGTAATAACAGCTGTGATCATTTTGTAACTCATTTTGAGAGCTTTTCTAATACTTCTTTTGGAATATAAGTTCCAGCTTTCTCAATTTGAGTAACATAGATGAAACCCTTTCCTGGAGTGTCAAGCTGTCCAGCAAGATACATTGCATCAAAAATATCATTTGTTCTTTCTGACGGAACAGCAATATTGATAATCTCTTTTTCAGAATCAACAGCAACACCAAAAACACCCAATTTCTCTTTTACACCACTACCGTGAGCAAAATAGATAGTAGCACCTTGAGCACCTTTGTCATACGCTGCTTTTACAATTTTATCAGCTTCGCCTTTTTGCACGATACAAGTAATTAAATCAACTTCAGTTAAAACAACTATTTCTCTTTGAGCCATTATTTCTCCTCCACTTTTGTAGTTTGTAGTTTTCGACTCTGATATTTAACATAGAGTCCAGTAATAAGAACAGCAAGAATTGGACAAATTGATGCCATTGAAAGAATTCCGAATCCATCTGTTACACCAAGTGCATTACCAAAACCTAGACCCATTGCAAGAACAAGTGGCACAGTAATTGGTCCAGTTGTAACACCAGCACTATCCCAAGCGATATTTACAAACTCTTCTGACGAAAGGAAAGTGAAAATGATTCCCATTGTGTAGAGTGGAAGTAGTAAATAGTAGAGTGGAATATCAAAGATCAGTTTTACGATTCCGATTGCAATACCAAAAGCAACACCAGTTGAAACAGCCATCATTAGAGTTTTCTTTTTGAAAACACCGTTTGTAAGATTTTCAACAGTTGCACCAAGTGCATTAAGTGCTGGTTCAGCAAGAGTTGCCCCAAATCCTAATACCCATGCAAAGATAATTGCAACAGCAAGTCCAACAGCATAAGGGTAAATTGCATCAACAGTTTCTCCGCCAATTTCAATAGCATTGAAAGCATTTGGAATTAAACTACCACTCTGCTCACCAAGTGCTGAAAGTCCGTAAGTTAAACCTAAGTTGAAAATCATCATACCAACAACTGCAAGAACGATTCCGTAAGTGATTGTTCCAGCATTTTGCATCTTTTCTCGTAATACAACTTTAAGAACAAAAAGAAGGAAAATTACAAGAGGAATAATTGCTCTTGCACCAAGAACGATTTCATTCCATGGTGTAACTTCACTCCAGTGAGGCTCAACAGCAACAGCACCTGCACTAGCTTGAGCGGCAGCAATAATATCAGCGATTGGAACAGTAAATGAAACATAAAGTGCTAGGAACATTACACCCATAATTGGGAAAACTGAAGCCAATGTTACGATACCAAATCCAGAGAGTGAAGAATCGCCTTTACCCGCAGCTGATGCGATACCAATTCCAAGTGAAAGAACAAGTGGCACTGTTACAGGTCCTGTCGTAACCGCTCCACTATCCCATGCTAAACCTAAAACTGAAGCTAAGTTTGGATCAAGTGCAAAATAGATTGTCATGAAAAGAGTCGGAATTACTGTTAAGTAAATATACGGTTTTAGACTCCAACCATAAAGGAAACGAATTGTTCCAAGAATTGCAGCGATACCAACACCGACACCAACAATTAGGACAAGGACACCAGACCAATCATTTAGCAAGGCACACAAATATGGGGCTTGTTCGGCCGAAACTAATGCACCCGCAGCTTTCAATGCACCAATTGCAGGTTCGGCAAATGTAACACCAATTCCGAGCAAAAATGCTACAAAAAGAACAATAGGCAATGAAACTTTTTTCGGTAGATTATTTCCGATTGTCTCACCAAACGGCATTAAACCTTGTTGAATTCCTTCCATGAAAAACATAAGCCCCATGATTACGGCAAAAAGACCAAGAACAATTGTCCCTCCGTCGGATACACCTTGCCGAAGCATGAGAATTTGGAAAAGAACTAAATATAAAGCGAGTGGAAATAAAGCACTAACTTGTTCCATAAATCTAACTGAAACATACGGAGAAATTAATCTATAAATATCAATTCCAGAAAGTTTGATTTTGCTAGGTGGTTTTGAACCATCTTTTGGAGCAAGTTTGTTGTAGCTTATTTCCGTGTAGTGAAGAGATGATTCCCGAACGAAATCACCATATCTTAACTGACTCAAAAGAGACCTCCTAATAGAGTTTTTTTATGAGAGTTAAATTGATTCAACAGAATCAAAAGCCAACTCTTGGAATAATATAAAAAAAAAGTTTCATAATAAATAACTAATCTGAAACTAAAGTTAGAGAAAAATTTTAGTGTTCGCCAAAAATTTCACTCAAAAACAACTCTATTTCTACCACCATTTTTTGCTTTGTAGAGATTTTCGTCAGCCCGAATAAAAAGAGTTTTCTCTGTGTCCTCTTTTTCAAATTTCGTTCCACCAAAACTGGCTGTAACTTTTGGAACTTCCGAAAAATTGTGTTTCTCAATTTCTCCTCTAATTTTTTCAAGAATTTCAGAAACTTCTTCCCTCTCCCTATTTTTGAAAATAATAAGAAATTCTTCGCCTCCCCAACGACCAAAAAAATCATTTTCGTCTATATTTGACAGAGCGACCCTACTAAATTCAACAAGAACAGAATCACCAGCTTGGTGTCCATAGGTATCATTTATAGATTTAAACTTATCAATGTCTGCAATCGCAATTGAAAAATTCTCACAATTTTCTAAAAGTTTCTCAAGAATTTCATCAAGTTTTGTTCGGTTGTAAATTCCTGTCAATTTATCGGTTATCGATATTTTTTCAATTCTTTTTTTGTCAGTAATATCTTGTTTTATTGAGGTGTATCCAATTTTGTTTTTATTTAAATCAAAAATTGGTGAGATTGTCTGCCAAGTCCAAAAGATTTCACCGCTCTTTTTTATATTTTTAAATTCACCAGTCCAGCTTTCATTATTTTGAATTGTTTGCCATAAATCTTTGTAGAGTTCTTCTTTGTTGTCTGGGTGTTTAATAATTTTGTGGTTTTTGCCAATCAATTCCTTTTTTGAATAGCCACTTGTTTTACAAAAAGCTTTTGAAACTTCTATAATATTTCCATCCAAATCAGTCATAGAACTAATTATATTTTCATCAATAAGTTTAAAATACTCTTCTAATTTTCTGTTTTGAATTCTCTCTTTTGTTGTATCCCTTGCACGAACAAGAATTTTTCCATTAGAATTCATTTTTTTAAGTGCAATATTTGCATAGAAAATATTACCGTTTTTATCAAAACATGATTTATTACAGGAGTTCTCAACTCCTCCTTCCAAAACTTCTTTAAACTTTTTTTCTAAATCTGCTCTCTCATCATCTTGAGTCAAATCAAAAATTGAAATTTGGGAACTCCCTTCTTTTGTATATTTTATTAAATCTAAATATGTTTGATTTATATTCTCAAATTTTCCATTTTTATCTACAACTGCAATTCCATCAGTTGAAATTTTAAAAATCGCTTCTAACTCTTTTCTTTGCTGTTCAGCTCTCTTTTTCAATAAAGCATCTTCAATCGCTTTTCCAAAAATCTTTGAAATCTGATCTCGCTTAAAAGGTTTGTTTAAATATCTTGAAACACCTAATTCAATTGCTTTGGATAAATATTCACTATCATTAAAAGCAGAAGTAACAATAACAGTTACATCTTCATTCAACTCTCTGATATTTTGAATCATCTCAATTCCATCCATAATTGGCATTCTTAAATCAGAAACAACTATGTCGGGTTTTATTTCTTTAAATTTTTCTAATCCAACAGATCCATTATTTGCTAAATGAAGATCTTTTACTCGTCTTTTGAAAAATCTAGTGTAAGTATTTTGTAACTGCTCATCATCTTCTACATAGAGCATAACTAAGTTGTTTTTATCCATATGAATTTATCTTTTTAGGTGATCGAAATTTAAGTAATATTAACATTTTTAAAAAATATCACTTAATAATCTTCTTAAGTGTGGAATATGATTGTCGCCTTTAAAATCCGTTTGAGAGCGAAAAATCTCTTTTTCATCTTTGATAATTTTTATTGAAACATAGCCGTCAAAGTCGCTACCAAGAGATTTTACATGTGGGTTATTGCAATTATGAGTTAAGTGAGGTTCGATGATGAGGTCATATTTACAATTTTGAGAAATTGTAAAAAACTCTTTTGATGTCTTAATATCTTCTTCAAAAAGCGAAATTGCATTTACACAATTTAAATCTTTTGGAACTTCTCCACTTCTATAAATTGGGGCATCAGAACAGCCCCAAAAAAAGAGAGTTATAAAAACTAATAGTCTCAATTTTTACTTTTTTTATTTTCAATGAGCGAGTGGATAAATGCAATTGCAATAAGTGCCAATCCAAGAGTTCCTGTTATCTCCTCGCCAATATGATAGAAAATTTTTAAAAGCATGATAACTGCCAAAGCACCGATTGCATAATGCGCACCATGTTCAAGATATATAAATTCTGAAAGTGTCTTTTTCTCAACAAAATAGAGAGTTAGACTCCGAACAAACATCGCACCAACTCCAAGACCAATCATAATTATAAAAATATCGCTAGAGAGTGCAAATGCTCCAATTACTCCATCAAAAGAGAAAGAGGCATCGAGAACTTCTAAATAGATAAAACCAACGAGTCCATTTTTTACAGAATCTGTTGAGAACAAGTCATCAACTGCATTCAAAATTGCATGAAGTAAAATTCCCGTAAAATAGGATAGTGCGATAGCAGTAGAATCATATTTTTCTGGAGTTGAGGCAATCAAAATTAGTCCAATTGCAATTGCGATAGAGAGTTCTGTATTTGCAACAGTCGAAAATCTATTTACAGCTCCATTATCCTCAAGAATTTTAATCCATTTAACATCTTTATCTTCCTCAAAAAAGAAGTCAAGAAAAACCATAAGTAAAAAAGAGCCACCAAATGCAAAAATCATATATTCAGTGCTTTCAAGTGTGTGGTGATATTTTTCTGGATCGTTCATTGCGATTTGGAAAGTTTCAACAATTCCAAGATTTGCAACGACCGCAACGATGAGAATTGGAAAGAGAAACCTCATCCCAAAAACAGCAATTGGAATACCAAAGAGAATAAAACGGTCTTGCCACTTTTTTTCCATTGTGTCGAGGACTTTTGCATTTACAACGGCATTGTCAAAAGATAGGGAAACTTCAAGAATTGCTAGGAGAAAAACAATGTAAAGACCTTGAAATCCGCCGTAAAAAAAGGCGAATCCAAGACCTAGAAAAGTTATTATAAATGATGAGTAAAAATGCTTCAAAACTAGAAACCTTTTTATAGAATTTTCATAATTTTAACTTTTTTTAAATAACTATCCAACAAGTCTACTAATATCGTTGTAAAGACCAACAACCATAAGTGAAAGTAAAATTCCCCAGCCCAAAAGAGTCAATTTATACATAATATCTTCATTTGGTGCTTTTCTAAAAATCAACTCATAAATATTAAAAATTATGTGTCCTCCATCAAGTGCAGGAATTGGAAGCAGATTCAAAACACCTAAATTTACAGACATAAGAGCAGTAAAAAGTAGAAGTGGAACTAATCCAGTTTCGGTTGCTTTTGCGGTGAATTCAAAAATTGAAATCACTCCGCCAAGTTGGTCAAGTGAAAGAATTCCAACAAGAAGTTTCTGAACACTTTGAAAAATTAGGCTTGCAGATTCTACTGTTTTATAGAAACCGTAAATTGCAGAGTCGATAAAATCTTTCTCAATTTGAACAATGTCGCCATTTGGCAAAATTCCAACCATTCGTTTTTGGATTGTTTCACCAAAAATATTTTTACCCTCTGCGATTTCTGGAGTTAGGGAGATTTCTAAAATTTGAGAGTTTCGTTCAATCTCAAAAATTATATCTCCCTTTGTATCAACAATTTGAGATGATAAATCTCTCCAATCTTCAATTTTTTCACCATTTACAGAGATGATTTTATCACCCTCTCTAATTCCACTTTTGTAAGCAACCATTTCAGTTTTGAGTTCTCCAATTGTTGGTGAGAGTGATTGAAAACCGATTGTTCCAACAGCAAAAAATAGAAAGAATGCAAAAATAAAGTTGAAAAGAGGACCGCCAAAAAGAATTGCAATCCGTTGCCAAGGATTTTTTGTAGTATAACTATCAGAGTCAGATGAGGTCGCAGTTGGGTCTGTGTCGTCTTGACCTTTCATTTTTACATATCCACCAAGTGGAAAAAGTGAAATTCTATAATCTGTATCGCCAACTATTTTTGAAAAAACTGTTTTTCCAAAACCGATACTAAAAACTTCAACTTTTACACCAAAAAGTCTTGCAAAAAGAAAATGACCCAATTCGTGAAAAAATATTAAAAATGATAAAACAAGTAGTGAAGCAATTAAACTCAATTTTTCTCCGTATATTTAAATTTTTTTGAGAGACTCAAGAAGTTTTAAAGCATCTTCGCCATCTTTAATTTGACGATAGACATCAACAAGCTCTCGCTCTTTAATTTTTGAAATCATTTTTGAGAGAAAGTGATCAAAAATTGCAGAATCTTCAGTTTCAGTTTTGTGAAGTGAATCGATCAAAATTTTGATTTTTTTATCAATTCCATTTAAAAAAGCGACTTCGAGATTTATCGCTCGAATAATTCCCTTTTTTAGGATTTTTTTGAGATTTTCAATATCACTATTTATCTCTTTTATTATGCTGTTTTTTGAATTTCCGCGAGTCGCTTGTTTGAGAATGTCAATAATATTTAGCGAAGTTTTATTCTCTTTTTGAGTCAAAATTAGATTTATAAGAGAACCGTCTCCGCTACTGTAATAGTGATCAAGAAGTTTAAACTCTTCATTTGAACTCTCAAACTTCATTGTTCTTTCAGCACTTTTAACAGGATAAAGAAGCAAAATATCAAAAAGGTCTCGCGAAAAACGATCGATGAGGTAGAAAAATCTTCCCTCATTATGAGAAATATCAGTTGTTAAATTACCGATAAAAGTTTTGCATTCAGCTCTGATCTCATCGCTAATATAAAACTGCTCATCTCCAATTAAACCTTTGACAAAAGAGTCGAGAATTCTATTTTCAACCTCTTTTGCTTTTTCATCTGTCATCGATTTTATAAGAAAAGTGAAATCTCTTAAGAATTTTCGATGAATTTGCTCACGAATTTCATGATTAATTCGTTCAACTGGAGTTTCCAAGGTCAAAGAATTGCTAACTTCTGTATCGATACTATCGAAGAAATCTGAACTAATTGGCTGAAAATAGTCCTGTTTGTTCGCATCTTCTTTAAATCGATTTGTAAAATAGAGACCATCAAGAATATCTTTTTTAACTTCTTTATTCAGTTCCGTCAAATTTTTAGATAGTCGCTTCTCAATTTCCTTAAAACCTTTTCGCAAAATGATATTTTTCTGAATTTCAGCATCTTTTGAAATTTTGAAATTTGACTTTTTTTGATTTCCATTCTCAATAATTCTATTGAACTCATCTCGAATAAAAGAGATTTTGTTTTTCAAAATTCTGAAACGATCATTTTCGTAATATTTCACAAGTTCATCTCGAATGTCGTCAATTCCATCTGGAATTAATAGCCGATTCTGAAAATGAGAATTATCCACAACTTTTAAATTGACAAGATATTGAAGAGCTGATCCTGTAAAAACCCGATTTTCTGTTCCAATTTTGTATTTGCTAACAACATCATAAATTAGGTGTTCTCGATTGTTTTCAACAACTTCTAAAGAGTTTGCCGTATCAATCTTATTTCCAAAAACAAAAAGTTTATCACTCAATCTAATTCCGTCAGAATCACTCTCTTTGCGGATTGTGTCAAGTTGTGGTGCTGTTATATTTGGTCTATCTCCCGCATTTGTAACAAGAATTATCGCATCAGCACTTTTGAGTCTTTCGATTGTTTGTCGCTCATGAATTTTTGTTGTTGAATCAAATCCTGGAACATCATAAATAATAGATTTTTGGAGTTGTGAAAGTTTTGATGACTCAATTGTTATGCTTTTTGCACTTCTTGGTTTTGATGGATCAACTTCTCTTTTTCGTTTTTCGCCACGAATATATTTTTGAAATTTATGTGTGTAGAGTTCGTCGCCAGAAAATGAGAGAGTTTCTCCAGTTAGAAGAAGCGAGTTTCTATATTTTAAAATTTCACGAACCTCTTCATCACTTTTTCCACTGTGTAAATTGTATAAATTTCGATTTGTCTCTTTTAAATTCTCAAAAAAATTGTTGAATTTTTGCAAAGATAAAGTTTTAAAACTCTCTTTTCCTTCAAATTCAAGCTCTTTTAAAATGTTTTGAAAAATCTCCTCAAACTCCTCTTCAGTATATAAAACAACTTTTGCAATATCTTCACCAAAAACAAGACGAGTTGATGTAAAAGTACATCTTTCAGGAGCAGATGGCAAGACATTATTTTCGATAAGAGCATTTGCAAATGTAGATTTCCCTGCTTTTTCTAGCCCAACAATTGCGATTTCAAACTCATCTTTTTCCAATTTTTGAAGATATTTATCCGCAGTATCTGAAATTTGAGAAAGTTTTTTTATCTCTTCGTCAGAAAAAAGTACTTTTTTGACTCGACTATTTCCGATTGTTTCAACCGTGCTTATTATTTGTGAAACAGTCTCAATATTTTCAATTTTCTCTTTTAAATATGTTTTTGAATATTTCATTTTTTTCCTAGTTTTGCATTATGTCTCGATAAGAATCTCGATATTGATAGAGAACTTCCTCATAATCTTTTTGGAATTTTGTCGTAAGTGTAGATAGAGCATTATTCAATTCGTTCAATGAGACACGGAGAGCTTCAGGAACTTGCTCAGCAAGAGTTCGGAAATGACTTGAGACAACATTAATCTCATATTTTTGTCGTTCAAGAGATTGGAGAGCATTTGAGAAGTTTCCTTCGATGCTTTTTACACTGTCATCAACTTTTTGAGCGACCTCATCGCTACTTTCAGTAATAAACTTAGTGATTTCTTCACCATTTTTAATAATTACATCTTTTTGTAAATTATTATTTTCAACACCAATTCTAATAAACTCTTTGTAAGTTGTAGAGAAATCTTTAAAAGTCGTCTCCATATTTTGGACAAGTTCGCCAACATTTGGTGCAAATTTATGCAATGCTTCTAAATTCTCAGAAAGATTTTCTGTTTGACCACCATAAGTTGAAATAATTTTAGAGAGTTTCTCATAAACTTCATTCACTTTCTCATTTGCTTCTGAAATCGCAACAATACTATTTTTGGCTTTTTCTACCGATGAGGTCGAAATTTCAAGTCGCTGTTCCATTCCCTCAACATGCTCTTTGTAGCTGTCTTGCCACTCAACAAGTTTATACACCGCTTCATTTAACTGAACAAAATTCCCGCCAAATTGAGCTGTTAAATTTGAATTGAAATCTTCAATGACTTTTTTCAATGCCTCTGTAATCTCTTCAGTCGCACCTTTTGAAAGTTCCTGAATTGCCAAATTCATAGATTCATTTATATTTTCAAAGTGTGTCTCTAAATTTTGTGAGTTTCGAGTTTGATTATTTTTTATTTCAATCAATATTTGAAAAATTCCATTTAGTTCTTTTGAGGAATCTTTTCCTCCACCACTTCCGCCTTCTTTAATATCTTTTGCGATTGCTTCCAATTTATGGATAAGCATTGTGTTATCAAGTCTAGGCAAGAAAGATAAGTTTTCCAAATTATCTAATTTATGATTGATTTCTGCAAAGATTTCCTCTTCAGATTTGCTGTCATCGGAAATTCGATCTCGGATTTTTTGGTAAATGCTTAAAGCGATTGCACTTCCCATTCCTAAAATCGATGTGGCAAAAGCTGTTTTTAAACCGAGCAAAACACCATTTACACTATCTTTCATATTGTTTGGATCAAAATCTTGTAAGCCTAGGAAAATTCCGACAAAAGTTCCTAAGACCCCAACACTAACAATTTGACCTTTTAAATCTCTTTTCAATAGCAAGTCAGCAAAAACTAAAAGAATAATAATCGTTGTAAAAATAATATTCGGAGGACTAACAGATAGGAGAGTTGAAATTATATTTTCACCAGTTTCCAATAGAGAACCCTTTTTAATAAAAGTATAACAGAAAAGAGAGTTTCGCACATTTCACAAAGTTTAAGAAAAAGAGCTAATATTTTTTGTTAAACTACATAGAAAAGGTGCTATTGTGAAGAAGATATTTTTTGTAATTTTAATTTCATCTTATATTTTTGCAGAAAATCTTATAACACCATTAATAGAGATTCCAGAGTTCAATTTAGAAAAAGCAAGGCTTGGCAAGATTATATTTTTAGACAAAGATTTATCAAAAGATAGAAAAGTTTCATGTGCTTCTTGTCATGATTTAGAGAATGGAGGAAATGACGGAAAACGATTTTCGCAAGGAAATGATAATCAGGAGGGAAATGTAAATTCTCCAACTGTTTTTAACAGTCGTTTTAATTTTCGACAATTTTGGAATGGTCGAGCAAAAAGCCTAGAAGAACAGGCTCTTTTTCCAATTTTAAATCCAATGGAGATGGGTTTAACCATTCGGGAAGTCTTAGAAATTATAAACGGAAAAGATTTTTATGTTGAGAATTTTCAAAGAATTTATGGAGAAAAAGCGACAATTGAAAATATTGTTGATTCTCTAGTTGAGTTTGAAAAGAGTCTTGTAACAATAAACTCAAAATTTGACAGATATTTAGCTGGAGATAAAAAAGCTCTTAATTCCGATGAGGTTGAGGGGTATGAAATATTTGTAAATCGTGGTTGTATAAATTGTCATAATGGTATAAACATTGGAGGAAATTCTTTTAATAAATTTGGTATTTTTCTCGATTCAAACTCGATAGATTATGGTCGTTTTGAACTTACGAATGATCGTGAAGACAAATATTTTTTCAAAGTTCCAACTCTCCGAAATATTGAATTGACTGCTCCATATTTTCATGATGGACGAACAAATTCGCTCCGCGAAGCAGTTTATATGATGGGGAATGTTCAACTTGGGTTAGAACTTTCAGATGATGAATTAGACAAACTTGTTATCTTCCTAAAAACATTAACGGGGAATTATAAAAGTTTTTAAATGTTAAAAAAATTACAAAATTTCCAAATTGCAAATAAAATCCTAGCTATTCTTATTGGAGTAGCTTTGTTGCTTTTTATCTCAATCACACTTTTTTACTCGCACATTCAAAAGACAAAAGAGCTTGATAAAGTTTTTATATCAACAATTGTGTTAAAAAACTACTTTTTTAAATTGGAAAAAGACGACAATCTTTTTAGAGAAAAAGCTACTGAAAATAGAAGTCAGCAATTTACAAAAGATTTGATTTTTATAAAAAGATTTTTAAAATCTCTAAAAAGAAAATTTAGGGAACACGGTTTATCTCAAAAATATCTAAATGAGTTTCAGAGACGAATTGATAGATACGGTTTGGCTTTTGATGAATTTGCAAAATATGAGTCTGTTGGTTTTTTTAACAAAAATGTTATAGATAAATTAGAGAGTTCAAAAGAGCGATTACGAAATAATATTTACGATATGAAAACAGATCAGTTTTTAAAAGATTTATTGATATTAGAAATTGACGAGCGAGATTTTATGATTTATCGAGAAAATTTTTTTATTAAAAAATTTAGTAGAAATTTTGAGAATTTTATGACAAGAGTAAAAAGAGCTAGAGGTTTGTCAAATGTTGAAAGAAATGAGTTGCTTCAAAGTGGGGAAAATTACCACAGAGTATTTGCAATCATTGTTGAATCGCTAACAAAAAGTCGTGGAATTAAAATAGAATTAAACGACTATATCAAAAATTTATACAGCACAACGGATGACATTATAAAAGAGAGTGAAAGAGAAATTCACTACATGAAAAGGACTTCTGAAATTCTAAAACTCTCAATTGTTGCAATTTTGACAACAGTTTTTATAGCTTTCTCAATTTTTGTCGTTAATGAAATTCGTCGTTCAATTCACCGTTTGCGAGTAAATTCAGCATATTTTGGAACAACTTTTGATTTAACAAAAGAGATTGTTCTTGTTGGTGATAGTGAGATTGATGCAATTTTAAAAAGACTCAATTTTTTCATTGCAAATTTAAGACATGAGTTTAAACTTATAAAGGATTCTTTGGCAATTGTTGAAAGAGAAATAGATAGGGTGATGACAGTAAATATATATCTTAAAGATCGTGCCGATAATTTTGATGTTGAAGCAGGGGAAAAAAGAAGCATGGTTTCAGAATTAAGTGTTATAAAAAGCAGAAGTTCTGTTTTGCTCGATGAGGTCGCAAGATTTTTAAAAAGCTCGACAACTGAATTTTCAGAAAAAACAAATATTGATCAGTGTCGAATTAAAATTGATGAAATTTCGGAAAACAATTTTGAAGTAAATAAGTGTCTTGATGAATTGAACCAGATAGCAAAGAGTGATGAAAATACAAGTGTTTCTGAGAACCTCGCAAAAACTTTCAGTTCAGTTGTTAAAACTTCAAATTCCATCTCTTCAACTCGTGGAAATTTTTTAAGAGTGTATAAGAATTTAACAGACCTTTTAGGAAATATAGAAGAGATTGAAAAGAGATTCTTGTATCTGAAAGAAAATGACGAAGAGTTTCAAAAGAAAGTAGGATATATGTTGCAAAAACTCTCAAAGATCGAAGAGACTTTAAATGATTTTTCTGGCAGAGAGCGAGAGGGTTTAAAACATATTTATGTAATATCTGATACAAATAAAAACCTAAAAGACAGACTACGAAACATAAAAGTTTAAATTTCAAGCTTTATTGATAATCTAATTTTATGTTTTTTTGCTATTTTTAAAAAAGTAACTGGTAAAATAGTGTAAATAGTTGTGGAGCATATCGTGGAAGATTTAAAAACGATTAAAGAGCTTATAAAAAGTGAGATAGTAAAAACAAAAGATGAATTGCTAAGAAGCAACGATAGAAGAGCGGTTCGATTCTTCTTAAACTCTGTCAATGACGACATTTTAGAAATGATTAAAGAGGGCTTTAATTATAAAGAGCAATTAACAATAATAAACAAATCATCACAGAAAAATATTAGTTACAATACATATATTCGGTATGTTAAGGAGTGTGTTTTGAAAAATGGTGCAACTTCTAACGGATATTCTGTTCAAACTCAATCTTCAGGAAAAAGAGACCCAAAAAATAGAGAGGATAGAGAACGAGAACGAGATTTTGGCTTCACACATGAAGCTGTGCCAGATAAAGAAGAACTGTATTAAATTATTTTTTGTTTAAAAAAAATATTAATTTTCATATATAATATAGCTGTAATTTTTTCGCAACAGATTGAAAAAATAGATAAGGATAGATAATGAAATTATTAGATAAAGTTAAAGAATTTCTTCAACCCGTAGAGATACAGGAAAAAGAAAAAGTTTTCAAACCAAAAGTGAAAATTTGGAGACCAAAACCAATTGACAATGAAAGATTTTTCTCAGGAACAGAACTAATTGTTTCTAAAACTGACACTCGAGGAAATATCACTTATGGAAATGAGATTTTCGCAAAAATGGCTGGATACACTGAAGAGGAATATCTTGGGCAACCGCACAATATTATTCGACACCCTGATATGCCTAAAGCAGTTTTTAAACTTCTTTGGGACACTCTCGCAACTGGACGAGAGATTAATGCTTATGTTAAAAACCTAGCAAGAGACGGTAGCTACTATTGGGTTTTTGCAAATGTTACTCCGTCTTTTGACAGAAACCACAATATTATTGGATACCACTCAACTCGACGATCTCCAAATCGAAAAGCACTTGAAATTATTACAGGTCTATACAAAAAGATGAAAGCTGCTGAAAGTATTGGGGGAGTCCATGAAAGTACCGCTGTTCTTGTTTCTGTTTTAAATGCTCATAAACTCTCTTATGAAGAACTAATTTACAGATTACAATACAACACTCTTTGAAGATAGGGGTTTTTGATAGCGGTGTAGGGGGACTTACTGTTTTAAAGTCTCTCCATGAAAGCGGACTCTTTTCTGAAATTATCTACTTTGGTGATACGGCAAGAGTTCCATACGGCAGTAAAGATAAAAATACAATTATCCGCTACTCACTTGAAGCTGTCGAATTCTTTAAAAATTTTGATATTGATTTACTTGTTGTTGCCTGTAATAGTGTGAGTGCAACCGCTCTACCACAAATGAGAGAAGAGGCAAATTTTCCAGTTGTTGGTGTTGTAGAGGCGGGTGTTCTTGCAATTGAAAAACAGAGAGTTTCTAAAGATGAGAAAATTCTTATAATTGGCACAAAAGCGACAATTGAGAGCAATATTTATCAAAATGAGCTACAAAATTCTGGATACAAAAATCTGAATGGAATTGAGACCAGTCTTTTTGTCCCTTTTGTAGAAAACGGAATTTTGAGCGGTGAACCTCTCCATGCAATTTTAAAACACTATTTCCAAAATATTGAAAATCCAGAACACATTATTTTAGGTTGCACACACTTTCCAATTATCGGAGATGAAATTGCAAACTTTTTTCAGAAAACTCCGCAACTTGTCCATTCTGGTGATGCAATTATGGAATATCTCAAATCAGAATTCCAACTGAAAAGAAATAGCAAAACAGAACTTAAATTTTTTGCTTCCGAGAATCCCGACAATTTAAAGAGATTTGCAAAAGAAATAGTTAAGATTAATATAAATTAATAAAACTTTAAAGTTTTATTATATATAATTCTATCACCTATAAGGATAAAATATACAGATGGATATGATAAATGGCAGAAGTTGCAGTTGCTAATATCGATGAATTAAAAAACAATTTTACAAGTGCTGAAAAAGCATATGAGGAAGCTAAACAAACACTTGCTGAGCAAAAAGCTGGTGAAATGAATATTCTTAAAGAGCAATTTGATGCTTCAACTGACATGGTTTTCAATGCTCTTAATACTTTAAGCTTACAAATGGATGTTGCATCAACAAAAGGTAAAATCAAAGGTGTTCAAATTGTTGGAAACTTTGGTGGTGCTGATACAAAATTGAATGGTTTTACAAAAGACCTTGGTAGCCTTCTTGGTTCAACAGTAGCAACAGGTGGATTAGTTGGTTTAATGCCAATGGTTACAATGGCTGGTGCTGTTAGAGGTGTTTATAGAAAAATTATCGATTAATTTATTGCTCCTTTCGGAGCAAGACCTCATCGGAGTTGAGCAATAGCTTCGATTTCGATAAGTGCCGATTTTGGCAACTCTTTCACCGCAACAGTGCTTCTCGCTGGTTTGTGTTCCCCAAAATATTTTTCATAGATTCCATTTATTACTGAAAAGTCTTCCATGTTTGCAAGAAAAATTGTTGTCTTAATTACATCATTTAGCGAACTTCCACTTGCTTCTAAAACTTTACTTAAATTTGTCAAAACTTGTTCAGTCTGCTCTTCGACTGTGTCAAAAGGAAATTTACCCTCTGGAGTTAATGCGATTTGCCCAGAAGTGAAAATCATATTTCCAACTTGAACAGCTTGAGAATATGGTCCAATAGCTTGAGGGGCTTCTTTTGTTGAAACAAAATTCATTTTTTATCCTTTAATCAAAGAAATTATAGTATCAAAATTATGGCTGATTGCACTTGCCAAAAGTCCCGCGACGAGTCCTGCAAGTAAATCATCTCCAACAACTCCAAGACCACCTTTCACTTTTTGATCCACTTTTCCAATAATTGAAGGTTTCCAAATATCAAAAAGTCGAAAAAGGAAAAATGAGAGAACTATTGCAATCAGCGGTTGAGAAAAATTTGTCAAATCTTCAATTGTGATTTTATCACTTAGCGAAATTGAAAAAGCCAACCAAAGTCCGACAAGTTCATCAATAACAATCTCTTTTGGATCGTGAATGTTTTTCTCTTTTTCGTAAATATCGATTATCTTTACAGCAAAAATTGAAATCAATATTGTTAAAAGAAGTAGAGAAGAGGGCGGTAGAAAAAACAGAAATGCAACACCAATAGGTAGGGAAGCAACTGTTCCAACTGTTCCGGGAGCTTTTGGCGATAATCCACTATATCCAACTGTCAAAAAAAATAATTTTAAATCCAAAATGTCTCTTTTCTGAAAATTCTAGCAAATCTAATAAAATGCCACTATAATTTTCTCTATTAGGTGATGTTGTGAAAAAAACTCAATTTACAGATTTGGTAAAAATTCAGAAAATGAAAGTTGAAAAGATAGAGCGGGAAATGTCAAAGGAGCAGGGGCATATTACTCTTTTTGAAAATCGTGCTTCTGAAATCGAGGGTGAAATTTTAGAAATTCAATATCCGACAATGGGAACTTTTTCAGCATTTCAACAGATGAATATGGCGATGCATAACATGAAAGGCGATGTTAAAAGATTGCAAGATGGAAAAAGAGAGACCCAGAATCGGATCGCAACTCTACGACAAAAATTGAAAAAAGAGCAGATGGAACTCGAGAAATTCTTATATTTGGAAAATGATGTTCTCAAAAAAATTTCCGAAAAGAAAAAAATTGCCGAGCGAAACTATACCGATGAGGTCGCAATTCTACTTACAAATGTTAAAAAACAAAAATCTGAAAACTAGCTTGTTTTGTCAAAGTAGAGAATTAAACTATCTTTCGCCCAATTTTTCAGTAAAGAATTTTTCTCTCCCTTCTAATGAAAGTCTATTTTTTAAACTTATGTTCATAGTTGTTCATAATTGCATGTTTTCATCATGTTGTAGGCTTTTGTAAAACCAATTAAAGAAACTTTTTCTTTTTCTCCATCAATGTATGGATTTGCAGAATATGTCTGAAAGATAAGATTGTTTCCTTTTTTGAATTGAAAAATAATATCTTTGTATTCACTTTGAGAACTATGAAAAAATAATGTTTCTCCACTTCCATTGCTTTGAGTTTCTAATGAAACAAAAGAGTTTTTATCAACTCTATATTTTATACCTCTTGCTCCTATGCTCCCTTTTGCAAAAAAACAACACCATCTTTGCTAAATAATATTCCTGCACCTCTATCGTCAAGACTAGAGAATAAAAGACAACTAATTTGATCTGTAAAATCATCTTTTTCTGCCGTAATATACCATGAACTATATTTGCTTTTATGCACAATTTTATGTTTGGCTTGAAGATTTAAGAGAGGAAGTAAAAACAACAAGATTAATTTAGATTTTTTTATTTTAAAGCCTTTCGATTTTTTGAGCAATATACCCTGCTCTTTGCTCAATTGATAACATTTGAAGAGTTTCTAGCAAAGAAATTGCATAAGCAGGAACACCTGTTTTTTTCCATTGATTTAAGCCATTTGGATTATTTCCTGTTAAACTAGAAAATGTTTTGATTGTTAATCTTATTTTCTTAAGAGAAAGTTTGAATTGAATGTAGTCCATTTATATCTCCTAATTTTTCGAGTATTTTATCATACAAATACAGGATTGAATAATTACAAATATAATATTTGTTTTTAATGTTTTACTAAGTATTAGTAAATTATAATTCCATGGTTCAAGACGAAAGTTAAGGATATAAAAACTTAAAAATACAAGAGTGTGAGTTTTAATAGTTTCTCCATAGTTCTTATAAATTTTGTAGCAATTCAAAAGTTGTGAGTATTTTATAGACGAGAAGTTCAACAAAAATGAGCCTTTTATTTTAACCGATAGAAACTCAAATTAGTTGAACTTACACTCTTCGTAAGGAAGTATTGTGAGTATTTTACCACAAGAAAATTCGATTATAGAATTAGTAGAGGGTGAGCCAAGAGTTTCTCACCGAGTTATCGCTGAGCATACAAGCAACAAAGAGGTTTCAGTTCGGAACTTGATTAACAAGTATCGAGAAAGAATTGAGAAGATTGGAAACCTTCATTTTAAAAATGAGGGTTTAAAAAGAGCGACAAAAGACGGAAAGTCAAGAGGTAAAGTTCAAAATGTTACCTACTTCTTAAATGAACCTCAATCAACTTTCTTGATGACTCTCTTAAAGAATTCGGAAACGGTTGTTGATTTTAAATTTCGACTTGTTGATGACTTTTTCAAAATGAGAAAACTTTTGGAAAATCAAAATTTTTCTGGAAATCCTCGAAATGAGATTTTGCAACTTGAAAAAGAGATGATCGGTTTGAAAACTGCGATTGATATTTTGCGACCAAGTGAAGCTTCAAAAATTGGAATGACAAAAACTCTTTATAAAGATTTAGATTTAAGAACTTTATATTTGCCAGAATATTCTGATGAAAATCACACTTATTCAGCAAAAGCACTTTTAGAAAAATTTGGAATTAAAATTTCTGTTCAGCAATTTAACAAAGAAATGATTTTGGCGGGTTTATTGGAAATAAAAACACGGCGAAGCTCAAAATATTTGACTGAAAAAGATGAAGATGGAAATGAAATCAAAATTCCACTTTTGAAAGAATTTAAGTCTCTCACAGAAAAAGGTTTGAAGTTTGGCAAAAATCTGATTTCACCAAAAAACCAACTTGAGTCTCAACCACACTATTTTGAAAAGTCATTTCCAGAACTTTTACAACTTCTCAAAATCTAACTAAGAAAATTCAAATCTACAAAGAGTTTGAATCCAAGTCCCCTCCTTAGTATTCTTGTGTTTTTCATTCATTTTCAAAAAGTGAAAAACTTGAGAATCTATCTCAATATCAATTTTATAATTTGTGTATTTCTTGATTTCAGTTTGGAATTTTCTTGAGATGTTTCCAATTTCTTTGCCTTTTGAAATTAGAGAACTTCCATAATTTCCGCCAAGTTCTAATTTTGTTCCTGCAAAGATTTTATTATTTAAAATTGTATTTTGAAATTTCCAAGCATTTCCAAGATTAATATCATTAAGCCCTGTAAAAAGAATTATTTTTGTTGGTTCTGGACATTTTGGCGAAATATTCTCAATCTCATTTTCTTCAAAGAAATTGCCTTGTAAAAAGAGAGAGTTGTGAACATTTGAAACAATTGTTAAGCTCTTTTTTGCTCTTGTTACTGCAACATAATATTTTCGTTTTGTGCTATCCCAAAAATATTGATCCTTAAAAATAGAACTATCTTGTTCCATAATAATTACATTGTCAAATTCCAGACCTTTTGATTTGTGTATCGTTGTAATAACAATTTTGTAATTATTTTTGTTTTCTTCAAAAAAAGAGTCCTCGACCTCATCAACAAAAAGCATAAAATCTTTAAATTCTGTTTCACTTTCCATTTTTTCAAAAGCGGAAATAATTTTTTTAGTTTGTCCAAATTTTTAGAATTTTGAAACTCGCTAAAAGCTTTCTCTTTGGCTTTTTGAAAAGCAGTTTTAAACTCTGTTTCTCGATCTAAGAACTCTATAAATCGTTGGATTTCAAGAAGATTTTTCCACTCAAATCGCTCTCTATCTTGAATAAGATGAGCTTTGATTTTATGTGCATTTAAAAATGATTGCAATGTCAAAGCTTCAATATTGTTATTTACAAGTATTGCAATCGTCGAGTTTTTGTTTTGAGAATTTATTTTTACAACCTCTTTTCCAACTGTTGAATATAAATGTTGGCACTTTTCAACTTTTATAAATTTTAGTTCTCCTCTCTCTTTTTTCCCTTTTGGAATTGCAAGTCTGTTTCTCTTTTTTCTATATTCGATTGAGTTTCCAAAATGATTTGCAAAATCAACTATTTTTGAGTCGCTTCGATAATTTTCAAGAAGTTGATATTCTGCCTTTTTCCCGTTCTCATTTCTATTTAGATACTCCCAAAAATAGTCAAAATATTTAACATCCGCACCAATAAAATCTAAAATTATCTGGTCATCATCTCCAACCGCGACAATTTTTCGTATCTTTAAATGATTTAGCAAATTATAAATAAGTCTCATCGATGATTGAAAAACATCTTGAAACTCATCTAAATAAAGTGCTGTTTTTGGACTCAAAAACTCTTTGTATTCGCTGAAATTTTGATTGAAATTCTCCAAACTATTATCTTTGCTATCTAATCCAATTTCGCCTGTAACAATATTTACAAAACTATGAAAAGTGTGAATATCAAGTTGGTATGCTACTTTTCCAATCA